>NZ_RCWF01000057.1 GCF_003667345.1 Poseidonibacter antarcticus | reverse complement strand
TATGTACCTGATTGTTTCTGGTGTAACTCTGAACTTTTGGATCCACAGGGTCTGAAAACGTTTTTCGTGGTAGCTTGACCTGTCATCTTTCCATCCTGACAGGTCTGACCTCAATTGGATTCTCTGAGAGAGAGTTATGCCAAGTGTCGCAACGTGACCTGTTTATGGGATAATACAGGAGAGCGAACTTGTACGGCATGCCACGTGTCACTGGTTCAACTTCGGCCTCTAAATGAGTTACCTGAGATAGTACAGTCCGTGCACTACCTGTCACTTTTTACGAAATTTCATTTGGAGCTTCCTAGCCCAAGTTATGACCTTTTTTCCTAGGTCACCTGATTTTGACTGAGATATGGAAGAGGCAGAACCCCTAACTTGTACTGATCATAACTCACAAAGTACCACTAATCTGAGGGTGCCCTTTGGAAAAAAGGTACCTGGGGATGTTATCTTCGACCTCTAAACTTTTCAGACCCTGAAACTTCGCACAAATGGATTTATAGCAAAAGTTCCACGATGACTGGTTT
>NZ_RCWF01000056.1 GCF_003667345.1 Poseidonibacter antarcticus | reverse complement strand
GAGCTGTATTTCATCAAAGCACAGTTTTCAGACAAGCATCATTACACAGAGGTCCAGGCACTTGTGTTAATTCACATACAATTCCTACACAAAATGTAAGCAGTTGGCCATGGTATGCAAAGAGCAAAGCATGAAAGCAAGTGTGCTGTGTATGTGTGTGTCTGTGTGTGTGTCTTTGCCTGCATGTGCTTAAGCATGTGTGCATGAAGTAAGGTGTTTGCATGGGAAAGAGAGAGAGCAAGAGTCCAGCCATTTTGTTGTGAACGAGTGCACCAGTCAGGCATCGGCTTCATTTTGGGAGGTGGTCCCCGTGAGGAAAGATAGAATAGAGAGAAAGGTGGAATGGATCTAAAACAAGACAGGTATGTGAGGTTAGTTACAGGAACAGGGTTGGGAGGATTTAGTTCTTGGTGACGGAAGCAGTGATGATCTGGAAGATAGCCTGGAGCTTGGACTTGATGTCATCAGCTAAAGGTGCCATCTTTGCCTTAGGTGCTTCTCAATCGGCCCCCTGGGCCTGGGTGTAGACATTCTTCAGC
>NZ_RCWF01000055.1 GCF_003667345.1 Poseidonibacter antarcticus | reverse complement strand
ATGATGCTAACTTAACAAGTACAGCAACTGTAAAAATGAAAGTGGTTGATGTAAGTGATAATGATGGTCCAGTAGCTGCTCAAGAAGTTACAATCGATACAACGCCACCAACAACAACAGTAGATATTACAAGTATCACAGATGATACAGGTTCAAATACAAATGACTTTATCACAAACGATAATGATGGCTTAACTATAGGAGCAACACTTTCAGCTGGCTTAGCAAGTGATGAAGCACTTATGTATAGTAATGATAATGGTCTAACTTGGAGTGATATTACTGCAGATGTAGCAGGAACAACAGTGACTCATACAGATGCTAATCTCACTAGTACAAATACAATTCAGATGAAAGTAGTAGATTTAGCAGGAAATGATGGAACAGTAAATACTCAACTTGTTACAATCGATACTACGCCACCCCTAGCACCAACAGCAGTAACAATCACAGAAGATACAAACAATGATGGAATACTGAATGGTACAGAATTAGATGGTAATGTAGATGTTCAAATAGATTTACCAGCTGGTGTAGAAGC
>NZ_RCWF01000054.1 GCF_003667345.1 Poseidonibacter antarcticus | reverse complement strand
GTTTCTTCTGATTTTGTGCAAAAAGTTTCAGAAATTGATCTGAAAGTCGCCGCCCAAAAAAAAGAAAAAAAATTTCCCACTTGTGCCAAGGAAAGTGCTCTGATACCAGATGTGGTGTACCTGCAATAATTAATTAATGCAAATACACGAGATATCAGAAATAATAGAACAGAATCACTTTTATATTGATCACGGGCCACTTCGAGGGGGCAACCTCCTTTGAGCAAGCTCAATACAAATAACTTCACGGTGCCTTCAATGGCCTCAACACACACTTATATACTAAGTCTATGCCCAATACTATGGGTCAATACCATGGGACATATAATACTATGGGACGACTTACAAAGCATATGCATCCAACAACAATAACACAAACTATTGATCAACAAATACTACGGGACGACTTACAAAGCATATGCGTCCAACAACAATATACTAACAAAGTAAATAGACATGGGTTCCTAACATCCCCTCCCCCTTAGAAAAATCTTTGTCCTCAAAGCTTTAGATGTGGAAATTGATGCAGAATCTGAAGGAGTGG
>NZ_RCWF01000053.1 GCF_003667345.1 Poseidonibacter antarcticus | reverse complement strand
GTCGAAGAACCGAGTCAATTTCCTGAACTGGGGAGCTGCTAAGGGTGTATGGAAGAAGAACAGGCGGTGTTTTTCCATAGACTGCTTCATATGGTGTCCTTTGAGATGTGGTATTGTACCACCAGAGCGCTGCTAGGAAATCCATAGAAATAGTTGGCCAAAGCTGTGTAGGGATGGCCACGGGTTTGAGCAATCCCGAAAGGAGTGTCGTTTCCCCCTTGTTGACTTGGAAAGTATCATCGTCAGCCACCATCTGTTGAATTGTCCTTTTCATGCCCTGCCAAAAGAAGTTACGCCGTGCCCGTTCATACGTTTTGAGGAACCCAGAGTGCCCTGCCGATGGAGAAGCATGGAGTTCATAGAAGACAGCCTGTTGAAGATCTGTGCTCTGGGGAAGCACCAGACGACCCTTGTATCGCAGAGAAGCACCATCCCAAGAGTAATGTGCCTTTATTTGACTTTTTTCAGCCCAATTTGATTTTTTCCTCTTTGTTTGGCTTTTTTTGTCTCTGTTCGATTTACCTCTAGTTGGTTTGATTTTTTTCACGATCATTTT
>NZ_RCWF01000052.1 GCF_003667345.1 Poseidonibacter antarcticus | reverse complement strand
TGGTTAGTATAAATAGAGATCAGGAGATCTCTATTGAGATCATTTGGAAAGTAACATCTCTCTCACTCAGAAAGTGGCGCACTAGTGAGGAGGAGGATCATCTGCTACTAGGAGACTATCTCAGTGTATTTTGGTTGTACTTTGGTTGAGCCATTGCTCTCTCTATCTCTGAGGAAGTTGTGGGGTTTTTCACCTTTATGGTTTTCCCCAGTGAAACTATGTGTGTCTATTGTCTCTTGTGTGCTTGCATTATTGTGTCCATGATTGATATGTTGTACATGTTGTTCTCTCAGTTAAGATCCTAGATCAGATTGAAGTAAATTCTAAAAATTTAACATGGTATCAGAGCTAGCCTGAAAGAAGGCATGGTATGGCATGTATGACACTTGTTGCACTTGCGATGCTAGGGCTTGATATAGCAAAAACCAGGCATCATAGCACTTTCGCTATAAATCCATTTTGGAGAAGGTTCAGGATCTGAAACCTTTACAGGTCGTAGATAACAGCCCCATTTACCTTGTGTCCAAAGGACACTCTCAGATTCGTTTTTCTTTGTGAGTTATGATCAGTACAAGTTAGGGTT
>NZ_RCWF01000051.1 GCF_003667345.1 Poseidonibacter antarcticus | reverse complement strand
ATCTATTAATCACAAATGGACAAATAAATAATACAATGCATGAGGATTCGAATGCCAAAGGTGGCAATTCGAATTAGCATTCATGGAGTGATCAAAAGATCACTGGAGTGTCATCGGAGCACAACTGGTGTCATCGGAGCACAACTGGAAGTCTTCATCATCATCAGTGGAGTCATTAATGCTCAAGTAACTGTCAACCATCAGTCAAACTGAGTTTGGTAGGTGTAACTGAGTGTAACTGAGTGTAACTAAGTGTAACTGAGTGTAACTGACTGTAACTGAGTGACAACTGGACTAGTAGGTGAAGGAGGGCGAGTTGCTCCCTAAAATCAAGGAAGAAGGGCGCATTAAGCAACTGGAGGGCTAAAACTGAATAGTGAGAAGCTCCTGGGGGCTGGCTAACTGAGGGCTAGGTGCTGGACTGATGACTGGGATGCATGCAAAATGCATGCAAACCCTAGAATGCATGCAAACCCTAAAAGTGCATGCATGACTGAAAATGTAAAGGATCAAAATACTGGTGGGACTAGGATGGAGTATAGGAATATCCTAACACTCTCAGGCCTTGATCTCTCAAATTTTCT
>NZ_RCWF01000050.1 GCF_003667345.1 Poseidonibacter antarcticus | reverse complement strand
GCCATTACGGCATCTTCAACGGCTCCAAATGGCGCAACCAGATCGCCCCGGTGGTCGAGGAATGGATCAAGGCCAACGCCTGACCTCCGGCCCAGCCTTCTCGTCCCTCCGTTCAGCCTGAGCAAAGTCGAACGCCAAGGGAAACGGCTCGCCACATGCCTTTGGCAAAGGCTACCCCGTGGCCTTCGACTTCGCTCAGACTGAACGGGGGGTAGGGATTCGGGCTGGATACTGAAAGCGGTTCAGGCTGAGCGAAGTCGAAGCCCACGCCCCAACAATCGCCCAGCAGACAGGGTTTCCCTTGGCCTTCGACTTCTCTCAGGCTGAACGGAGGTTGGGTAGCTCCCCCATTCCCCCGTCAGGGGAGGGGCCGCTGCTCGTGACAAACCAGCAACGCCAGCGACAACGCCCCTCAAGGCAGTGCCCCTCCCCAAGCCAGCCCAGGGAGGGGCCGCACATCACCACCCCTGCGGCTTGCCCTTGTTCTGCTGATCCAGCCAGACTTTCAGCGGCGCGAAATATTCGACCAGCGCCTTGCCCGACATCTCACGGCTGCCGGTAAAGACCTGCAACGCATCCGGCCAGGGC
>NZ_RCWF01000049.1 GCF_003667345.1 Poseidonibacter antarcticus | reverse complement strand
TCCGTCGTAGTCATAGTAAGGCTCCTTGTGGGACCTGGAACAGTCTCCTTTGCACAGCTGACACAGTTTGCTGCCTGCTGCTGCCCCCGGGGCACAGCTGGCCTGGAAGTAATTGGCCACCGCTTCGTCTACAGGGCTGTCTTCAATGCCTGACCACTGGAGCAGATTCATGGACAGCAGCGTTCCTATGGGAATGTTCCAGCCTGCAGACTTCCCCAACCCAGTGTGGCATGTTTTCTTCCCCTGGAGGTCTTTGATGCCAAATCCAGTGCCCTTCTTCACCACAGCAACAGCGTAGTAACAGGTGTCCGAAGCGCTGCCGTAGTCCTCAGCAATAATGGGATGCAGGTCGTAGTTGTTCAGTCCAGCAGTGTAGATGTCTCCTCCATCCAAAGTGATGGCATCTGCTTCACCAGCCTTGATTGCGATGATGCAGTCGAGGGTGTTGTCTTTCTTCACGCAGGCGAATGCAGGAGCTTTGGCTTTGAGGGCCAAACATTTCTGATATTCTTGGTCCGATTTTAGGCACCATTTCACCGTGTTAGCGGGGGCCGCGGACACGGTGGCGAGGCATCCAACAAACGCCACTAGGAGGAGAGTCTTCATGC
>NZ_RCWF01000048.1 GCF_003667345.1 Poseidonibacter antarcticus | reverse complement strand
AAGATTACTTTACAAACTTAAATTACATTGTTAAAGATCATCCATTTCTCGTAACACTTGGTGTCACTTAAATTGGAAGGGAATTATAGAACTTTTTTCTCTCTTTGTCAAGAGGATTTACTTTAGATTTGCTTAAATTTGTTAATTTATGGTTTGATGTTGTAATTCTAGGTTAAATGAGTTAAATTATACTATATTCTTTCAGTCTAAAAATGAAGTTTTATTTACATTAGTAAATATACATCATATTATAGATGTTTTACCTTCTATTATGGGAATGACTTTTATTCATAGATTGTTTTTGCATTCCTTTTGATTTATGGAAATGATGACAACCTGATAGGACTAATGTTATTAATAAAGCTAAATATAGTAGTAATGTTTTTTTCATAATGAATCCTTATTTTTGATTTAAAATTATTGCATATATTTTTTAACGACATATTATGTATTATATCAAATGGGTGAAGAGTTATATGTAATAAAAATTAGGCAAAAAAAAAGCTTCTAGCTAAAAGAACTAATGTTCAAATAGCTAAAAGCTTAAAAGTGGCTCCGGCACCTGGATTCGAACCAGGGACCAAATGATTAACAGTCATCTACTCTACCACTGAGCTATGCCGGAAT
>NZ_RCWF01000047.1 GCF_003667345.1 Poseidonibacter antarcticus | reverse complement strand
ACAGAAGTTAGATTCGATTCTAACTTCATCAAGAAAAACAAACAGAGTATTATGTTCGGTTTATAAAGATTATTTATTTAATAGGTAATATGGGCCTATAGCTCAGCTGGCTAGAGCGCTCGACTGATAATCGTGAGGTCCCAGGTTCAAGTCCTGGTAGGCCCACCATATAAATAATCTATAACTTATATAATATACTACGATGGGGAATTAGCTCAGCTGGGAGAGCGCCTGCCTTGCACGTAGGAGGTCAGCGGTTCGATCCCGCTATTCTCCACCATCATATATTCAAACAAATTACAAAAATTAAAGTTTAGTTGCTAAACTAAATATAAGTACTTATTCAAAGTATTTATATTTGGTTTAATTACCAAAATGCGTTACCTTGAAAAAACATAGTTTTTTTAAGCTAGCAAGATATTTAAAAATATAATGTTAAAGTCTTTTAATTTTTTCATTAATGAAAACTGATTTATCAGTAATTAATTAATAAACAATTTTAAAAACTGTCTAAGAAATTAGATAGAACACAATTTATTATTTTAATAAATATATGTAATGTATGTTTAATAAGATAGTAGCCAAAGAATAATTATCAAATGCGATAGAATTTAATTCTATTTATTATAAGCT
>NZ_RCWF01000046.1 GCF_003667345.1 Poseidonibacter antarcticus | reverse complement strand
GTTGTAATGATTGGTTAATTGACAGTGGGGCTTCCAAACACATGACTGGGTTTAAGGAATCTTTTGTAAATCTATCTGAACATGAATCACCCCATAAGGTGAAACTTGGGGATGATTATCAATACCCAATCAAAGGAAGTGGTGAAGCCTCCTACAACCTAGATTCTGGAAAATCTTTGAAGATGAAAGAAGTCCTTTATGTACCTGGGCTCAAGAAGAACTTACTCTCCATCTCTGCATTGGATGCAAAAGGTATGAGGGTTGCATTTGTAGATGGCCAAGTCCTAATGTGGCCAAAGGGAAAGACCATAGATGATGCAGTAGTGATTGGAGAGCAAGAGGGAGGTTTGTATAAATTGAAGGGACAACCTGAACATGCCATGGTGCATGAATCCATGGAGCCAAGTGAACTTTGGCATAGAAGGCTTGCACATGTGCACTATAGGGCACTACCACTTGCAAGAAAAGCAGTAGAAGGTCTTCCCAAAATCCAGTCAAAGCATGAAGGTGTTTTCAAAGGATGTGCAAAAGGAAAGAACATTAAGAAGGCATTTCCAAGCAGTGAAAGCAAAGCAAAAGGAATCTTGGAGATTATCCACTACGGTGTATGCAGTCCGATGTCATCCAGTTCTCTGAGTGGGTATGTATACTATGTCTCTTTCATTGATGATTT
>NZ_RCWF01000045.1 GCF_003667345.1 Poseidonibacter antarcticus | reverse complement strand
ATTACTACATTCTTTGCTCTTGTTTAATCTTCTCCATCATCATGTTCATCAAGCATATTCCTAATTTTTTTATACATATCTTTTGCATCTTTATTTGATAGTTTTTTTTCTTCAATCAGTTTTAAAATTTGATTTAATTCTTCAATAAAAGATACAATATCTTTTTTTGCTTCAATTATCTCTTCTTCTTCATTTCCTTTTTCTATTTCTTCATTTAACTCATTTAAAAAAGCTTGTAACTCTGGTAGCATCACATTAAATATTATACTTTCTAATTCTATTTTTATATTTTTCACTTATTCCCTTATTTTTTATTTATCATAACCCAATTTGATTACGTAATTATCAATCTTCTTTTTAACAAGTTCATGTTCCCAACCATGTCTTTTAGAAAAATTTTCAATTTCTATCTCTCTTTGTTCCAAAGTACAAAATATAAATATTCTTTTTAAAAATGGTTGAGGAATTTGTATTGAAATCATTTGAAAATAGTTTTCTTTACAGCTTTTAGAACAAAAAGCTTTATTCATAGGTATTTTTTTACTACAGTATGGGCAATTTGACATTATTTTTCCTTTTTATATGCAAGTAAAATCTATAATTTTTATTCTCTTTTATCAAATTTCCATAATTAGAAGTTCTGATGTCATTTCATTAAATTTCCACATCATAGATATTGAAGTTATCCTATTTTCATTATTATAAATTTTAGAAAAGATATCAATGAAAGTATGAAGATGGGCAAATAAAGTTATAGTTGAAACAAAAAATAAAATTAT
>NZ_RCWF01000044.1 GCF_003667345.1 Poseidonibacter antarcticus | reverse complement strand
CTACTACTCTATTTAAAGTAATAGAATCTATACTTGGTTGTTTGAAGTTTACTGTTTCATTTTTTGCAATATTAAAGGTATTCCAATTTATTGATGCTTTATTAGAGGCTTGGTTTATATTAGTGACATTACCATTTTGTGAAATACTTGCAGTTCCACTTGTTACAGTCCCTCCTGTTGGGCTTGAAAAAGATAACGTTGTACTTGCTACCATTGCAGATACTACTAAAGATATCTTTCCACCTTTTAGTATTCTGAATCTTGAACTAAAATCATTTAACCTTTTCATGTTATTTTTCCTTTTTCATTTTCTTATTTTATTTTAGGGAAATTATAACTTGTTAAAAAATCAAAGTAGTAGCAAAAATAAAATTATTTTTGCTACTACTTTGATACTATGTATTTATATGTTAATTTACTTGTATCTAATGATAAAGATAAGGAAAAAAGAACAATAGTTTAAGAAATGATAGTTCTGCTTCTTTTGCTTTCATCTGTGGGTATTAAAAGTAAACCTACAAGATGAAATAAATCTTTTAAAAAATTATTTTAAACTCTACACCAAGGTTATTATTCTTTGCAGTAATAGTACCATCAAGTCTATCAGTAATAAGCATTTTGGCAAGTGCCAAGCCTATTCCTTTTCCTTCTTTTTCATTTTTAGATGTAATAAAATATTCAAATACTTTCTCTATTGGCTTAATTTTTATTCCACCAGCAGTATCTTCATAAGTCAATATCTTTTTATCATTTATTAGTTCTAATTTAATTGTGATGGTATTATTTTCTTTATTAGAAAATGCATCAAGTGAGTTATCT
>NZ_RCWF01000043.1 GCF_003667345.1 Poseidonibacter antarcticus | reverse complement strand
GCGAATGCCCTTGAGATCTTTCATGCCAAAACTTTTTGCAATTTTTGAGCAATTCACTCAAATATTCTTGTAGAAACACCTGTAGAAAAGAGATCTTGTCCCTGCAATGGCTCTGATACCATGTAAAATTAGTCACAGCAGATCTAATGAACAAAATATCAATCACAATTGATGAATACAGAAAATATGATGTAAAACTGTGCAAAACATGCAGCAGTGCTATATTTCCCAGAAAGGGTGAATGAATTACAATACAATCTGTCATAATGACTGAGCAATTCGAATTTCCTAAGGAGGTCATTCGAATCACTGAATGGAGTAGCTTGACTCCAACTAGGAGTCTTCATCATCAATCGGTGGTGCTCATCAATGCACAAGAACCAGTCATCCAGGTGTCAATCTGAGTCTAACTGAGTGTAATAAGTGTAACTGAAGTGTGTAGCACTGATTAAGGGAAGGAGGCTCAGTGGGGGGCGCATGGGAGGCTAACTGAAGTCAGAACAAGTCATCTAGTCAATCTGGAGGTCCAACGGAAGTGAAACAGTCAGTCGGGAGTGAAACTAGCCTCAAATCAGGGAGAATCGGAGCTAACTGAATGTAACTGAAGTGGAACTGCAGTGGTAGGTGAAAAAGTGCGTCCTTCTCTGGCAGTAGGTGAGAAGTGGGCGCCTTTCAGGCTAGGAGGGCTAAAACTCTGATGTAAGTGGCTCCCGGGTGCTAGAAAAAGGTGGCTAAGGTGCTGGAGGCATCAACCTGGTGACTGGGATGCATGCAGAGTGCATGCAAACCCTAGAATTTGCATGCAAACCCTAATTGCATGCAAGATCATGAAAAATATGATGTGG
>NZ_RCWF01000042.1 GCF_003667345.1 Poseidonibacter antarcticus | reverse complement strand
GAGATTTCCAGGAAATCCATCTCTGTTCGGATGTACCGGTGTAGGCCACTGCGATATTTCAGTACTAGGTGCCGCTCGGAGTCCTTGATACCTAGCTTTGTGCGCAAGGTATGAAATTTGTTCGTGTATACAACTGCCACCCCCGAGCTGGGCATGATCTCTACAAGGAACCAGGGAACAACAGACTCACACATAGCCAAGCATACACCAAGATGAGCCAAGCCAATCTGCAATTGGGTTTATCAGGCTGCTAGGAAATGGAAAGGAAGAATTGCTAAGCTAGTGAGCTCAACCACAGAGCTATGGATACCTCTACAAGATCTATCTAGCTTGGCACCCACAATACCTACACACCCAGCACAAGGAAGTATTCTTTTCACTGCTGTACAGTCCCTCAAGCCATACCTTCCCCATCTAGTGTTCTCAGGGTGTGCGTAGAGGAGTAGCCAAAGCCCTCTTGATCTTCTTGAGAGGTTACTCCCTTCACTAGGTTTATCAAGCCAATTCTGTCCACTACCACTCCAAAACTTCAGCTCACAGGTTCAAACCAAAAACGAGGATGCACATAACAGCAGAAGTATAAGTGTTGGGCATGAAGAAATTTTTTTATAGTGAGATGCCCAAAGATGGGGTTTTCATTAGCTTCAGAAAAACGTGGGAAACCCAAAAACGAAAATGGCAATTGGGGATTCAACCTTGGAGAGCACAAACCATTTTCAGAAAAACATCCATGGGTACTTTGGGGCAAAAACGACCTCTACAAACCCCCAAAACGTGACTCCCTTTCTCCCAGCCACTGTGCAACACAAAAACGAGCTCCCAGCTATGGAAAAATGCAGGAAATTGGTAAAAAAC
>NZ_RCWF01000041.1 GCF_003667345.1 Poseidonibacter antarcticus | reverse complement strand
AATGATGGAATACTGAATGGTACAGAATTAGATGGTAATGTAGATGTTCAAATAGATTTACCAGCTGGTGTAGAAGCAGGGGATACAGTAAATGTAACAGATGGAACAACAACTACTCCAATAGTAATTACGCCAACAGATATTACTAATGGAAATGTAACAACTTCATTTACTCCACCTGCTGAGGGTGAGATAATTACTGTTACTGCAACAATTACAGATATTGCAGGAAATATAGGACCAAGTACGACTGATAGCGCATTGATTGATACAACAGCACCAACAACAACAGTAAATATTGATAGTATTTCTGATGATAGTGGTGTAGTAGGTGACTTTATCACAAACGATAATGATGGCTTAACAGTAGGAGCAACACTTTCAGCTGCATTAGTAGCTGGTGAAGCATTAATGTATAGTAATGATAATGGTGCAAACTGGAGTGATATTACAAGTTCAGTGACTGCAACAGCAGTAAGCTATGATGATGCTAACTTAACAAGTACAAACACTGTTCAAATGAAAGTAGTAGATTTAGCAGGAAATGATGGAGCAGTAGATACTCAACTTGTTACTATTGCCTTTACAGGACCAAATAATCTAATTACAATTACAAGTATTACAGATGATACAGGTTCAAGTAGTAGTGACTTTGTAACTAATGACAATAATGGTTTAACAGTAGCCGCAACTCTTACAAATACATTAGATACAGGTGCTGGTGAAAAACTAATGTATAGTAATGATAATGGTGTTACATGGATTGATATTACAAGTTCAGTAACTGCAACAGCAGTAAGCTATGATGATGCTAACTTAACAAGTACAGCAACTGTAAAAATGAAAGTGGTTGATGTAAGTGATAATGATGGTCCAGTAGCT
>NZ_RCWF01000039.1 GCF_003667345.1 Poseidonibacter antarcticus | reverse complement strand
ATTAAAAAGTATAAGCTAAAGTAGCAGAGTATTCTTTATAATCAGAAGCAGAAGAACCTTCTAAATCATAATCAACATATAATAATCCTAAAGATAAAGAATCACTAAATGAATAACCAGCCATTAAGTTTAACTCACTTGATTCTGAATTAGCAACAAAATCAGTTTCACCATATAATGCACCTAATTCAACTCCTGCAATTGTGTATCCTAAAGAACCATATGTTGTTTCAGCATCTATTGCATAGTTATCATCACCATTATCAAATGGAGTGATATTATCACCATAAGTTGCAATACTTCCAACACCTGCTGTATCATCAGTTTTAATATAACCAACAGCTGCAGAAACACCTGCGATACTAGTACTTAATTCAACATTTCCAATTGAACCATCTGGTCCAAAATCTTCACTTGATGCTGCATATTGTGCAACTAATCCAAACATATCAGATGTATAAGTAGCTTTTAAACCATAAAAATCTGCAACATCAACTGCTGAATAAAAATAAGGGTTTAATTCAACACCATCAAATCCTGTATATTTAGCATCAACAACGTATGCACCATCAGTAACACCTAAATCAGTGAAATCACCAATTTCATCTTCATCAGCAGCAGCTTGTTGGTTAACATAACCTAAAACTATAGTTGTATCAGGAATAGCAGTAATTCCAGCAACAACAGCTTCATTATAATCACCTAACCATTCTAAATCAATAGCTTGTCTACCAACAGTTAAAGAAAACATATCATTAGCATATCTAATGTAAGCTTCTGTCATTAAAGCATCATTAGCTAAAGTAGCATCATCAATTGCATGACCAGCTTCAAAAGCAGCTTTAGCACTAAAACCTTTATATGTTGCAGTTTCATATCCTAAATTAATTGTTGCAAAACCAGAAGTTTCATCAGACAGACCACCTTTTCCATCATGCTCTAAAGCATATGCTGTTAAAGATCCTGATACTGTTCCTGTTTTAAATGCTTCATCTATTGTATCTGCAGCAAATGC
>NZ_RCWF01000038.1 GCF_003667345.1 Poseidonibacter antarcticus | reverse complement strand
ATTCTTAATACGTAGATTGAGTATAAATCACAAAATTAGATGCTAGTTCTTTTAACTCTTGTGCTATTGTTTCTTGTAATTTTGTATTCTCTATATCATCTAATACATCACACATTTTATTTGCTATTATTTCAAACTCTTTTTCTTTCATTCCTCGTGCTGTTAATGCTGGGCTTCCTACTCTTATTCCTGATGTTACAAAAGGAGATCTTGTTTCACCTGGTACTGTATTTTTATTTACAGTGATTCCTGCGTTTCCTAGTGCTGCGTCTGCTTCTTTTCCTGAGAATGGTTTATTTAAGAATGATACTAATACTAGGTGATTATCTGTTCCACCTGAAACGATATCATATCCTCTTGATACTAGAACT
The DNA here is from genome assembly GCF_003667345.1 of Poseidonibacter antarcticus. Lineage (NCBI taxonomy): Bacteria > Pseudomonadati > Campylobacterota > Epsilonproteobacteria > Campylobacterales > Arcobacteraceae > Poseidonibacter > Poseidonibacter antarcticus. The sequence continues at coordinate 899 of NZ_RCWF01000038.1, read as the reverse complement.
TCTCCTAGAACTTTAGCGTTTGCTTTTACTTGTTTTGCGTAATCTTTCCATTTTGGGTCTAAGATTTCTTTAAATGCTACTGCTTTTCCTGCTATTACATGAACTAATGGTCCACCTTGTAATCCTGGGAAAATTGCTGAGTTTATTTTCTTAGCAATATCTTCATCATTTGTCATTATCATTCCACCTCTTGGTCCTCGAAGTGTTTTATGTGTTGTAGTTGTTACTACATCTGCATAAGGGAATGGACTCATATGTTCTCCAGCTGCTACTAATCCTGCGATATGTGCAATATCTGCAAAAAGAATTGCTCCTACTGCATCAGCTATTTCTCTAAATTTAGCAAAATCAATTTCTCTTGCGTATGCACTTGCCCCACAAACTATAATTTTTGGTTGAGTGATTTTTGCTATATCCATTACTCTTTCATAGTTAATTCTTCCATCTAATTCTACACCATAATAAAATGCATGATAATTTTTACCAGAAAATGATGGTTTAGAACCATGTGTTAAGTGTCCACCATGAGATAAATCCATACCAAGAATTTTATCACCTGCTTTAATTAATGCTGCATATACTGCACCATTTGCTTGAGAACCTGAGTGTGGTTGTACATTTGCGTAATTACATCCAAATATTTCACAAGCTCTATCAATTGCTAATTGTTCTACTTTATCAGCTTGTTCACATCCACCATAATATCTTTTATAAGGATAACCTTCTGCATATTTGTTTGTAAAAACAGAACCCATTGCTTGCATAACTGCTGGTGATGTAAAGTTCTCACTTGCAATCATTTCTAGGTGATTTGTTTGTCGTTCTAATTCGTTTTCACAAATTTCGAATACTTCTGCATCTGCTTCTTTTAGGTTTGCGTTTGATATATAGTTCATTTT
>NZ_RCWF01000037.1 GCF_003667345.1 Poseidonibacter antarcticus | reverse complement strand
GAATATAATTATGGAACTATTGCTATCACATTTCATGGAATACTTGATGATAATTTAAATATAGAAAGAGAATATCCGATTAAAGGTGTATTTCATGGATTAGATACTGTAAAAGTAATAAATAGAATTAAGCTTTATAATTCTCAACAAAAAGAGAATAAGTTTCGAATTGCAATTGGTTTAACTATTGGAAGACATAATTATAAAAAAGAAAGTTTATTAAAATACATAGAATTTTTTAAGAATTTGGGAATTGATAGTCTTCGTTTTAATAATTTTTATGACCATGGTCATAATTATCCAGAATTAGTTTTAAATAAAGAAGAATTAGAAGAAATTTATAATAATTTTTCTTTTATTCATAAAAATATAAATTTAAATTATCAATTAGGTATAAGTCAGGATTTTGGTACATATAATATTAAAGTAATGAATTATCCTAAAAATGTTGAAAATGTAAAGCAGGGTTACAACTGTTCGCAATAATTCCTAATGAAGAAATTATTGAAGATGAAAAAGGGCATATAATTGGTACAATAGTTGGATGTGTTAATACCTTTGAACCTAAATTAGGTAAATTGTATAGAACTAAAAATAAAGAAAACTATCAAATTGATTTTGATTACAAAGCAATAAATAAATTACAAGAAAAAAGAATTTCAGGAGTTTTTACAAATGGATGTTTCTCAAAAGAACTTGATAATGCAATTTCTATGGGTCAATATTAAATGAATTTTCATCTATACTTAGCTTACTTATCTATCTCTTTTTTTACAATAGTTAGCCCTGGTGCTGCAATATTGTTGGCAATTAATAATGGCTTATATTATGATTTAAAGGCTGTATTAATTTCTTCTGTTGCAAATATTATAGGTCTATTTATATTATCTGTTATAGCGATGATAGGGATTAGTTCTATTCTATTAATATCTCATAATTTTTTAATAGGTTTAAAAATTATTGGTGCTATTTATTTGATTTATTTAGGAATAAAACAAATTATTAATAAAAATACAAAGATATTTTTAAAAAAGAATCATACACATAGTGAATATAATAAAATACATATCTTTAGAAAAGGATTTTTTATTGCAATAACAAATCCTAAACCAATTTTATTTTTTTCTGCAATTTTTCCATTATTTTTAGATAAGACTAAAGATATAAATCTTCAGTTTTTTTTAATGACATTTAGCTTTATGTTTATATCTTTGTGTTCTCTTATGACATATGGTTTTTTATCAAAAACAGCAAAAGCATGGTTTTTAGAAGAAAAATCGTTAAAATTATTCTATAAAATATCAGGTTTTTTATTTATTTTAATGGGAATAGGAATGTTATACTTATAAAACTAATAT
>NZ_RCWF01000035.1 GCF_003667345.1 Poseidonibacter antarcticus | reverse complement strand
ATTTTTCAAGGAAATATTAGATTTAAGTTTATATTAATGTTCATGTCCGATTTGACCAAATTGTTTAAACTTACTCATTTTACAGCGAATGATACTTCCTATATTTTGAAAACTCCAAAACTTGATAAAGAGGATAATCTAGAGTCCATCGCAAAGTACTTTCCAAATAATGAATATATTCCCGTTATTGATTTACTGCGTGCTGTGAATGAAGAAGTAGATTTTCTTTCATCATTTCAACATTATAATCAAGGCAAGTCAAACATAAATCATAATATTTTAGTTGCTGCACTGCTTGGTTATGGGTGCAATCTTTCATTACCTAAAATGGGAAAAATCTCAAAAGGTATCAATGAAAATCAACTTGATACTATCAAAATATGGTATATGAGTGTCGAAAATACTATTGAAGCGAATGACAAAATTATTGCATTTATGGATACACTTGATATTGTGAAATTATTAAGAGCTAATCAAGATATAAATCACACTTCAAGTGACGGTCAGAAATATAATATCTCTTCATCAATTCATTCGACAAATGCAGGATATTCATTTAAATATTTTGGAACAGATGAAGGTGTTATTGTATATGTTTTTATTGATGAATCCCATAGACTTTTTCATTCTCAAGTTATCAATGTCAGTGAGAGGGAAAGTGGCTATGTAATTGATGGATTACTGCATAATGAGGCTGTAAAAAGTGATATTCACTCCACAGATACTTATGGATTTAGTTCAGTTGTTTTTGCTTTAACACATCTTTTTGGGTTTGGATTTGCACCAAGAATTAAAAATTTCAAAAAACAGCAATTATATGGTTTTAACTCTCCAAAATTTTATAAAGAACTTAGCTATAAATTAATCCCTAAAAGAAAAATCAAAGAAGAAGTTATCAAAGAAAGCTGGAATGATATTCTCAGATTTATTATTACAATTAAAGAGAGAAAAACTACGGCAACACAGTTACTTAAAAGACTAACATCCTATTCAAAATATCATAAGTTATATACTGCTTTAAAAGAGTTTGGTAACTTAATGAAAACAGACTTCTTACTTAATTATATTGATGATGTAACGCTTCGCCAAAGAATCGAAAAACAACTCAACAAAGTAGAATCATCAAATAAATTCTCAAAAGCAGTTTTTTTTGGAAATAGTTCTGAATTTATAGTTGCTACAGTAGAGGAACAGAACATTGCGAACAACTCCAAAAGACTTATCCAGAATGCAATAATACTTTGGAACTATATGTATATTACAAAGAAATTACAACAAGCCCCGACTCAAAAAGAAAAAGATGAGATATTAGATGCTCTCAAAAATAGTTCATTTGTTCATTGTCGATGATATATGGGATCTAACAATTTCATATATCTAAATTTAAGCTAGATTTAAAGGGTATTGCCGATAAAAAGGAAATATGGATTTACACCCTATTTTCATGTGAGCCGTTTAAAATTCATGAATAATAGCAACTTTTACTAACATTTAAAACTTTACACATCAAATATATAGGGAAGTTCATACGATTCTTTTTTATCCACGCGTATCTTACAGAACTTCTTTCTCAAAGTACGCTGTTGCCTTTTTTAGAATATCTCGTTCTTGCTTTACAGTTGCAAGTTCTTTTTTTACTCTTTTAAGTTCATCTTCTAAACTCTCTTTTCTTGTTGGTTCTTGAAAATGTTTTCTAGTTCTTGTTGGAATATTATTTGCTTTTTTATATGTATTAATCCACGCATATAGTGTTTTTAGATTTAAATCTTGAAAAGGGCAGAAAATGGGGCTTCGTTAATAAAGTTCTCATTTTAGTACAAGATAAAATCTTTGATTATATAGTAATTAACTTTGTCTCGCTATGAAATAAGATTCATTTAAATTTGAAAAGGGCATAAATATGTTGCACCTTTTCTATTGACCGAACTAAAGTATCTAATCTATACGTATATGAAGATTCAAAGTTTATTCTATTTTTTCTATCTGTAATGGAATAATCTCTACCTAGACCTAAAACAGATGATAAAAAAGATTTACTAATATCAAACCTTATATTTTTTATGTGCTTTCTTTTATTTGGAATATTACTTTCTGCATATTCTCTAATTGTTGAAAATCTCTTCATCTAATATTAATGATATTTTAGGAATTATTGATACTTTTGCTAATTCATAAGTAATCTCACTAAAATCATCATTTATTTCAGGTTGTTTATACTCATAGGTTGCTTTATTTTGAACTTCATTAAGCATTTTAAGAGTAAATCTAATTCTTGATGCACTCTTAACACCTGTCATTTTTATAAATTGTTCAAATCTTCTTATGGCTAAAAGTATATCTAATAAAACTTAGGTGTAAGTATTTTTTGTAGTGTTTTGCATTAGGTGTAAGTATTTTTTGCAGTGTTTTGCATTAGGTGTAAGTATTTTTTGTAGTGTTTTGCATTAGGTGTAAGTATTTTTTGTAGTGTTTTGCATTAGGTGTAAGTATTTTTTGCAGTGTTTTGCATTAAGTGTAAGTATTTTTTGTAGTGTTTTAATTGCTATTTTTATAAGAAACCTCGATATTGTAGGGTTTTAGGCAAATTCGTATAAATAGCTGCTCTTTTATAGGCAACAACAAACCTATCACCTTGCCATCATAACAACAAACCTATCACTACTCAACAACAAACCTATCACCTTATTATTATAACTTCCTATAGGATGGCACTTGAAGTACTCTACTATATAGTATAACTGTAATAAATTGTTATAAAGTTAGATTAGTAATAGAATAATGCAATTTCTAAACAGCATTAGCAAACTCTTCTAAAAAGTATTTAAAAGTTTTATACCTTTTCTCTCTCTTTAATATCCTAGGGTCGCATATAGAGATAAAACATTTATCTTCTGATGTTCTAACACCTCTTCCTAATGGAGAGGTAACATAAATTCATACTAGGAATTAAAAGATTCAGAGATGAAAAAAACATAAACCACTTTATAAAAAAAACCTTCCCCTATACCTACCCTAAAATCATTTTCTAGATACAAACATAAATCATTTAAAATAAAAATCAATCCTCGTACAAATATAGAGCAGTTTTTTTAA
>NZ_RCWF01000034.1 GCF_003667345.1 Poseidonibacter antarcticus | reverse complement strand
TAAAGTTCTTGGGGAATAGAGTTTAAGCTATATTTAAAATTCTTTGTCGCATTTTTCCCAAATATGTAAAGGTATTCAACTTCCTACAGATAAGATATTTAGTTTTGATAAAATCAGAGAAGTGCATTCTCAAATTGGAGAGTTATCAAGATTAATAGTAAAGCATGAGCAAAAAGGTTTAAATTTAGAATTTAAATATCTTATGAAAGGAGTCTATATGCTATTTATGTTAAATGATATTGATATAACATTACTTGGCATAAAAAAAGATCATTATAAACTTTATGAAAAATTTGGAGGAAATAGTATTATTAAAAGACTTGATAATTATGGTAATTTAGAGTTAGATGCTTTAATACTTAGTTGGAATCCCTCTCATGTATCTAATTATTTTAAAAGATTATTTTTAAAATAGCTGAAATTAAAAGGTTGTGAAATACAACCTTTTAACTCTTAACTAATGTTTAATCTGCAACCTAATGAAGGAATTGTTTCAATAAGTTTATGATTAAACTTACTTCTTAATCTATATAATAATGTCCTAAAAGTGCTATCTGATACTCCTTTATCTGGCCAAATATAATGTTCAATATTTGTAAAAGAAACTATTTTTCCTTTGTTTTTTATCAGTACCTCAAATAGAAGTCTTTCATTTTTTGTTATAAGTATTTCTCGATTTTCATAATACATTCTTAAATAATCATCATTACTATAATAATAAGTAGAAGAGAGTTTAATTTTATTTTTAACATAACTATTACTTAAATCTTTTTTTAATTTATAAATAGCTAAACTTATTGTTGTTTTTAAGTCATTTCTATTAAATGGTTTTACTAAATAACCAAGTGGTTCAACTTCAACAGCCTGGGAAATTGTTTCATCATCACAAAATGCACTAATAAATATAATAAATATATTTTGAACTTTCTTTATTCTTTTAGCAATTTCTATTCCATTAATACTATTTTTTAAATTTATATCCATTAAAATTATATCTGGCTTATTATCAGATATCGAATTCATAGTTTCATCATAGTTAGTTACAATATCTGTTATTTCATAACCTAATTTTTTTAAGATACTTCTTGTATCAAGTGCTACAATAATCTCATCTTCAACTATCAATATTTTTGTCATTTAATTCCTTCCAGCATATTTCTATATTAACTCCATTTATTGATTCCATTTTTAAACTAGCTTTTAACTGTTTTTTTACTAATGTTTCAATTAAAGTTAATCCTAGGGATTCTTTTTTTTCTAATGGATTGTATCCCCTTCCATTATCTCTATATAGAAGATGATATTCTCCTTTTGTATTAAATAAAGTTATATTTATCTTTCCAGAGTCTTCGTTATTAAATCCATGTTTGAAGCTATTTGTAATTAATTCATTAATAACTAGTCCACAATAAACAGCAGATTCAGAACTTAATAAACCCTTGATATTTGATTCAACTTGTATATTTTTATCAAAACTTTCTTCAACTTCAAAAATAATTTTCTCAAAATATTCACATCCATTAACAAAACTAATTGCATCTTTTTTATAAAGAAGTTCATGTAAATGACTCATGGCACTAATTCTATTTTGAATTGTTGTCAGCAGACTATTTATATAAAAATCATCAATTTCATCATTCTGTAATCTTATTAATGAAATAATAGTTTGCATATTATTTTTAACTCTATGATTCAATTCTTTTAATAATATATCTTTCTGTTCTAGTGAAATTTTAAGGTTATTAGTTTTCTCTATAACTAGCCTATTTAACTTTTTTTCAATATTTTTTTGTTCACTAATTAGTTTATCTTTTATTCTATTTTTTTCCTCTAATAGTTTTCTTATTCTACTAGCAAGTGCAATTGAAAAAATTAATGCTTCTAGAACAAATGATACTTCAATAATATATGAATTAGAGAGGTTTATATTTAAAATTCCTGAACTAGATAAATACATTATCAACCCTGCAAAAAGTATTGCTGTCCAACCAAATAAAATCAGTTTTGCTTCCATATTCTTTTTTATAAAAGCATATAAAGTTATTATAAATAAATAGAGCATAACGACAATAGGAACGATGTTTCTACATTGTACTAAATAATTAGAAAATGTAAAAAAGAATACTGATATGATTAGTATAAATATCAAAATATTTAAAATTATATTAATTTTAATATATTGCTCCAACATGAGAAATCTTTTTGAAAATAGAGATAAAAAAAGTACAGGAAGACTAATAAAAATCGCTGCATAGTCAACTAAATATTTCATTACCGAATTATCAAATATATATAAATTTGCGAAACCTACATACAAAGAATGATGAAACACTAATGTACCTATATATCCAACATAGTACAAGTAACTGACATCTTTTATTATAATAAAAATTGAGAAATTATACAATGCCAATATAATCATTGCACCAAAGAAAAAACTTAAAACTATTTGATGCAATATCTCTTTTGAATAAAAACTATTAGCTGAAAAAATGTTTAGTTTTAAAGTTAAAGATGTTACCTTTGAAGAAACTTTCATATAATAGGTTTTAGTTTCATTTTTTTTTAAATTAATTTCAAATATTGGATTAATACTATTTCTATTTATTGTTTTATTTAATAACCCTTCTTTCCTAATTAATGAATTATTTTCAAATAAGAAGATATCTGTAACAAGTGGATTATCAAATTCTAAGATTTTTGTAATAGTTTTTTTCTCTAAATTATGTAACGTAAATTTAATCCAGATATTAAAATCATGATAATAGCCGTACCTTTTTATTGATGTATTTAAAGTAACAAACTCTAAATTTCTTTCTACTATATTATTAATGGTATCATTTTTTGTATTATCAATATAAATTTCTGATTTGGATAATATCTCTATTGATGAATTATCATTTATATCTATTGTCTGTCCATACAAAGAAGATAAAAATATTAGTAAAATAAATAAGTTCTTTTTCAAATAAAACCTTTTTTTAATTTTGATATTAGCTGTTAATTAGATTGATGATTAATAAATACGAGAGAATAGTATTCACAAGTAAACATCTAACTCCACACATGTTTAGACATTTATTTGCAACTCTACTTTTA
>NZ_RCWF01000033.1 GCF_003667345.1 Poseidonibacter antarcticus | reverse complement strand
TAAGTGGTGTTTTTGCTGGATGGTATTACATTGGGCAAAGAGTATTAAAAGTTTCTTTAAAAGAATCTCCATTTTTAATGGGTGTTGCAAAATTACATTTTGCACTATATTTTATCACTATTTTATTAGCAGTTGTAACTTTATTTATGGGTTTCACAACTTCTAAAGAATATGCTGAATTAGAATGGCCATTAGATATTTTAGTTGTAATCTGGTGGGTATTATGGGGTGTTTCTATCTTTGGTCTTATTGGGATTAGAAGAGAGAGAACATTATATATTTCTTTATGGTATTTCATTGCTACTTTTATTGCAATTGCAATGTTATATTTATTTAACAATATGGAAGTTCCAACTGCCTTAGTATCAGGTTATGGATCGTGGATGCACTCTGTTTCTATGTATGCAGGTACAAATGATGCATTAGTACAATGGTGGTATGGGCATAATGCAGTTGCATTTGTTTTCACAACTCCTATTATTGCATTAATTTATTACTTCCTTCCAAAAGAATCTGGTCAAAATGTTTATTCATATAAACTTTCGATTTTAGCTTTCTGGGGATTAATGTTTGTTTATTTATGGGCTGGTGGACACCACTTATTATATTCAACTGTTCCTGATTGGATGCAAACAATGGGTTCTGTTATGTCAATTGTATTAATTTTACCATCATGGGGTTCAGCTATTAATATGCTTTTAACTATGAAAGGTGAGTGGCAACAATTACAAACTAATACATTAATTAAATTTATGATATTAGCTTCAACATTCTATATGTTATCAACTATTGAAGGTCCTATTCAAGCGATTAAATCAGTAAATGCAATTGCGCACTTTACAGATTGGATTCCAGGTCACGTTCATGATGGTACTTTAGGTTGGGTTGGATTTATGGTAATGGCAGCATTATTCCATATGGTTCCAAGAATGTATAAAAGAGAACTTTACTCTAAATCATTAATTGATACACAATTCTGGTTACAAACTACAGGTATCGTTTTATACTTTACTTCTATGTGGATTGCAGGTATTACTCAAGGTATGATGTGGAGAGCATATGATGAATATGGTTCTTTAGTTTATTCATTCATTGATACAGTAACTGTATTACAACCATATTACACAATCAGAGCTGTTGGTGGGTTATTATACCTTATTGGATTCTTTATCTTCGCATATAATATTTATAAAACTGTTAGATGTGGAAGAGTACTTGATAAAGAACCAGCAAACGCTACACCAGTAGCTGCGTAAGAAAAGGAGAAATTATGTTTCATTGGTTTGAACAAAGACCGTTTTTCTTTGCGGTTCTAGTATTCGTGTTTGTTGCATTTGCAGGTATTATTGAGATTATTCCAGATTTTGCAAAACAAAGTAGACCAACTGTTGGTACTAAACCATATTCTGTTTTAGAATTAGCAGGTCGTCAAATTTATATTAAAGATTCTTGTAATGCGTGTCATTCACAATTAATTAGACCGTTTAAAGCAGAAACTGATAGATATGGTATGTATTCATTATCAGGTGAGTATGCTTATGATAGACCATTTTTATGGGGATCAAAAAGAACTGGTCCTGATTTAATGAGAATTGGTAATTATAGAACTACTGATTGGCATGAAAATCATATGATGGATCCAGCTTCAGTAGTTCCAGGAACTGTTATGCCAGCTTATCCTCATCTTTTTGATAAGATGACTGATTTAGATACAGCTTATGGTGAAGCTTCTACAGTTAAAACTGTTTTTGCAGTTCCATATGATCAAGATATTGATGGTGACGGTAAAGTGGATGTTGAATTAGGTGACTACACAAGTGCTATTGCAAAAGCAAAAGCAGATGCAGTATTAATAGCAGCAGATATGAAAAATAAAGCTGTAAAAGATGCTGTTGCAAAAGGTCAAATTCCTGAAATAGTTGCATTAATTGCATATTTAAATTCTTTAAAATAAGAGGTTAATAATGGAATATGAAGAATTATTGAACATCCAAGGTTATATAAAGTTTTTCTTGTTATTCGTTGTATTTGTAGTTTTTTACTCATACGCTTACTCTATATATAGTAGAGATAAGAAAGGTGAACGAGATTTTGAAAAATATTCTAACTTAGTTCATGATGATTCATCTTCTTCTACTCCTCTTGAAAAAAGAGAAGATAATATAGATAACAAGGAGAAATAGTATGAAATCTATGGTTATAGGTGGAATTATTCTTGTCATCGCATTAATAGCAGGGACTTACCTTTCAACAGGTGATGCTTTTATCGGTGACGATTATATTAATAGTTTAACAATGTTAGGTGCAATTGCAATTATTGTTATTGTAGTATTTACAGTACTTAAATATGTTAATCAAATAAAAAATGATACAGCTAGTGGTGAATTAGCTGAAGATAACTGGGATGGTATTGGTGAATACCGTAATAATGTACCAACAGGTTGGGCCTTAGCATTTATAGGTACAATTATCTGGATGTTTTGGTACATGACTATTGGTTATCCAATTAATGGATTTTCACAAATTGGTCAATGGAATGAAGAAACATTAGAATACAATGCAAAATTTGAAAAGAAATGGGAAAACCCTTCTACTGAAACTTTAGAAGCAATGGGTCAATCTACATTCTTAGTACAATGTTCACCATGTCATGGTGTTGATGCTGAAGGTATTCAAGGTAAAGCACAAAATTTAACTAAAAGAATTTCTAAACATCAAGTTGTTCATGTAATTAACAATGGTTCTAATAGTTTAAAAACTGCATATCCTGGTGGAATGCCAGCTGGTATGGCTTTTGGACCAGATGTTGATGTTATTGCAGAATACGTTGCTGGTGGATTTAAAGGTGAACAACCTGCTGCTTTTGGTGTTTGTGCAGGATGTCATGGTGCAGATGGTAAAGGTATGCCTTACGTTGCTCCAAACATTAGAGAATATGATGATGCGTTAGTAACTGCAGTGTTAAAAGATGGTAAAAAATCAAATATTGGTACAATGCCAAGTTTTGATGGAAGACTAAATGAAACACAGCAAAAAGCTGTTGCAGCATATTTACGAAGTTTAGGAGAGTAAGATGGCTGGAAATACACAAATGAACGAAAACGAAAGAGGAATCTTTAAGTTAAGTGGTATCACTGGTATGTTAATTGCAACTGTTTTATTATTAACAATTTTAGTTGGTTTAACTATTGGTGCGATTAATGTACAACAAAGTGAATCAACTAATTATTATCAAATCAATCAAAGTCTTGATGGTTTAACTTCAGGAAGTTTTACTTCAGATATGAAGCAAAAAACAAGTGAAGAACAAAATAAAAATTACCAACTTATTGGTAATGGGAAATAAGGAGTAAGATATGGACAAAATTATAGGTATTTTACTTGTTGTCTCAGCTATAGTGACTTTATACTTTAGTTTCTTTAACGATGC
>NZ_RCWF01000032.1 GCF_003667345.1 Poseidonibacter antarcticus | reverse complement strand
AAACTACACAGTTACATTTACAAATGGAAAATATACAATCACTCCAAAAGCAATAACAGTAAGTGCAGATGATTTAACAAAAGTATACGGACAAGAAGATGCAACTTTAACTTACACAACAGATGGATTAGTTGGAGAAGATACATTGTCAGGTTCATTAAAAAGAGCAGCTGGTGAAAATAAAGGTGAATACGCAATCACACAAGATACAACTTTAGCAAACTCAAACTACACAGTTACATTCACTAATGGAAAATATACAATCACTCCAAAAGCAATAACAGTAAGTGCAGATGATTTAAGTAAAATATTGGGAGAAGAAGACTCTGTTTTAACATATACGACAAATGGATTAGTAGGTAATGATAAACTAATAGGAAGTTTATTAAGAGCATCAGGTGAAGAAGTTGGGGATTATATAATTTCTGGTGATTTAACAAATAGTAATTATACTATTACTTTCAATGATGGTATCTATACAATTAAAACAAATAATGCTTTAAATAATGTAATAACACCAATTGTAAATCAAACAGTATTAAAAGCACAACAACAAATAAGTTCAGCTACACCAAGTAATCAAGAGCAAAGAGTAAGACTAGGTAGTAACGATGCAATACAAATAGTAAATGGTGGAGTAAAATTACCTGTTGGAGTTGAACAAATATTCTTTGTATCAAATAATGAAAATAATGAAGAAAACTAAAATTGGAGTAATGAAAAATATGAAAAATCAAATAATAAAAACAATATCAATATCAATCTTAACATCAAGCTTTTTGCTTGGTGCTAATGTGCCAAATATAGGAACTATAGAAAAAGAAATAAAAACTCCAACTATAGAAAAAGAAAAAGCTTCAATTCCAAAAATTAATTTGAAAAAAGAATATAAAGCTCCAATGAAAGATACAGGTAAAACAATACTTGTAAAAAGTATTACTTTTACTTCAAATGAACATATAAGTAGTGAAGTACTAAAAGAAATAGCTAAAGAGTATGAAAATAAAGAATTAACATTTACTCAAATTACTGAATTAACTTCTAAAATTACAAAGTATTATAGAGATAATGGATACTTCGTAGCAAGAGCTTATCTTCCTGTTCAAAATATATCTAAAAATGATAATGTATTAGAAATTGCAATTATTGAAGGAAATTATGGAGAGTTTAAATTAAAGAATAACTCTCTAGTAAATGACTCAACTCTTCAAGGTATGGTTGATAATGCAAAAGCTAGAGATAATATTATTTCAACAGAAACTTTAGAAAGAGCTATGCTTATTGTTAATGATACCTCAGGTGTTGCTATAACTCAAGCAGATATTAAACCAGGAACTACAATAGGTAGCTCAGATTTTATTATGACTGCTGAAAAAACAAATAGAGTTGATGGATATATATTAGCTGATAACGTAGGTGGTAAATATACAGGTAAAAATAGATTGATGGCTGGAATTAATATTAACTCTCCTTTTAATATTGGTGATAAAATTTCACTCTCAGGATTAATATCAAATGGAAGTAATCTTAAAAATGGAAGAATAGCATACACAGCACCATTAACTTCTAATGGATTAATAGGTGAAATATCTTATTCTCAAACTAATTATGAATTAACAGAAGAATATAAAGATTTAGATGCAACAGGAACAGCTAAAACATTTGAAGCTAGTCTAAAATATCCATTCCTTAGAACAAGAACAGAAAACCTATATCTAAATGTAAATATTGCAAATAAAGATTTAGAAGATAAAGTTAACTCAACAAATACAATAACTAATAAAGATACTCAATTTATAACTTTAGGTGCAGATTATGATAAATCTTATCTAGTAAATAAATTTAATTCCTCTTCAAAAATAGGCTTTGATATAAAATATGGAAACCTAAGCTTTGATGATGATAGTGATAAAACTATAGATGAAGCAGGAGCTAATACAAATGGAACTTACTCTAAAATAAATCTAGACCTTTCAAATACATTATATTTTACAAATAAACTCTCTTTAGAAACATCTTTAAGTATGCAATATGCCCTAGGAAATAAAAACCTAGATGGAAGTGAAGATATCTCTATTGGAGGAAGCTATGGAGTTAAACTATACCCAGATGGAGAATTAAGTGCTGAAAATGGATATGTATTTAATGCAGAAGCAAAATATAGACTTCCAAATGTAAGTAAACTATCAAATACAGTAGGAGTATTTTATGATAGAGGAAGAGCATGGATGTCAAATAATAATGTAAACTTTGAATCAAAATCATTGCAAGATGTAGGTCTTGGATACTATGCATCATATGATAATTTATTTGGACAAGTACAAGTAGCATGGAATGCAAATAGTAAAGAAGTTACAAGTGAAACAAATAGAAATTCTAGAGTATTGTTTCAAGTTGGAATGGTGTTTTAGATATTATGTTGATAATAAAAAAATATAATAAGGAAATTATAATTAATGTATAAGAATTTAGAAGTAATAGATAAAAATATAGATAAAGATGTAGCAATAAAAAATGTAAAAGATTACTCTTTTGCAAAAGAACAAAAGAATGCACCAATAACAACATCAGAGTTTTATGAAGCTTGTAAAGATTATCCAATACTTTTTATAAAAGATATAAATGATCAATGGATGGCAACAGTAATGCTAGGATATAAAGAAAATGAAAATGTATTTGTAGATAAAGAAGGTAAATGGAGTAAACATAAATATGTACCAGCACATATGAGAAGATATCCTTTTATCTTTGCAACGGCTAAAGACTCAACAACATTAACATTAGGTGTAGAAAAAGATTATAAAGAAAAAGCAAAAAAAGATAATGCTAGAAACTTGTTCGATGAAAAAGGTAATAATAGTAAATACTTAGATGATATCTTAGGATTTTTAAATCATTACCATCAAGACTCATTAGAAACAAGTTCTTTTATAAAACAGTTAGAAGATTGGAATTTGCTAGAAGAAAAAAACGCAAATATAGTAATCTCAAAAGAAGAGCAATATAATATAAACGGATTTTTTATAGTAAATGAAGAAAAACTAAAACATTTAAGTAAAAAGAAAAAAGAAGAGATATGTAATAAAAATGCATATCCTTTAATAACAGCACATTTAATATCATTATCTAATATACAAAGATTCTCTTAGGCTAGGGGAGTTGTAACGTTAATTTATACTCAAAATTAAATTTTTTGAGTATAAATAACAAGTTATACAATCTGTAGATTTGGAACTTTTTCTAGCTTTTGAAAAAATTGAGAGTATTCAGAATTTTGTGTCAAATAGATATGATATGGACAAGGTATTTGAACTAATAAAATAAGATTCCAGAATTGATAGAATCAGTCTATAGAGACTTCAGATAACTCACTTGATGCATTTTCTAATAAAGAAAATAATACCATCACAATTAAATTAGAACTAATAAATGATAAAA
>NZ_RCWF01000031.1 GCF_003667345.1 Poseidonibacter antarcticus | reverse complement strand
GAATACCTTTACATATTTGGGAAAAATGCGACAAAGAATTTTAAATATAGCTTAAACTCTATTCCCCAAGAACTTTATTTGCATTCTCTCTTAATTCTCCATTTGGTGAAATATATCTGTATAAACAAGCTCTTGTAATATTCAACTCTTTACAAAGTTCAGTAACACTTGTATCTCTATTTTTCATAGAAGCTTCAGCTAATCTTACTTGAGCCTTTGAAAGTCCAAATTTTCTTCCACCCATTCTACCTCTTGCACGTGCTGCTTGAAGTCCTGCCATTGTTCTTTCACGAATTAATTCTCTTTCAAATTCTGCCAATGCTCCAAAGATTGAAAATATCATTTTACCAGCAGGTGAAGTTGTATCTATATTAACACCTTGTCCACTTAAAACTTTAAATCCAACTTTTCTTTTTGTAAGGTCTTCTACTGTTTGAATAAGATGTTTTAAATTTCTTCCAAGTCTATCAAGTTTATAAACAACTAATGTATCATTTTCTCTTAAAGCTTTTAAACAATTTTCAAGTCCAGGTCTTTGATCTTTAGAACCAGATATTTTATCAGTATAAATATTTTCTTTATTAACACCTTCTTTTATAAGTGCATCTATTTGTAAATCTAAAACTTGATTTCCATCTGCTTTTGAAACTCTTGCATATCCTATGAGCATTTTTATCCTTTTTTGAAAAGTGTATATTAAACGATGGTATGATTTACATTATGAATTAATAAAAAAACTATTCAATAAAGTGTAAATTAAAGTATATATTATTCAAAGTATATCTAATATAGTATAGAATTTAAATAAATTACAATTTTAAGGAGTTGTTGTGTCAGTATTACAAATTCTAACTAAAGAGGAAGAGAAAAGTTTCAATGTAGCTCCAAAATTTGATTCATTTGCAAAAAACTATTTTTTTAAACTCAATAGCGATATCATTGAAATCATCTCAGAAATGAGAAGTGACTCTAATAAAATTTTATTCATTTTAATGTATGGTTATTTTAAAGTATCAAATAGATTTTTTGAAATCAAAGAAGATGATGAGAATTATTTGTATATTGCCAACAGGAATAATTTTAATTCGTTTGATTTTCAAGAGATATCATCAAGAACAATTCAAAGATATAAGCAAATCATAAGATCACATTTCAATATTTTAGAATTTAATGAGATAACAGAATCTAAACTACAGCATCATACAGCAGAACTAGCTAATAATTTTATCCATAGAAAGAAAATATTTTATTCTTTGGTTGATTATTCTAAAAAGCTCAATATAGAAGTACCAAGTTACTCAGTGCTTTCAAATATTATTGGCACCGCACTGAATTCTCAGACAAATAGTATTTTAAATGCACTCAAACAATATAAAAATGATGAGAGATTACAACTACTTGATGAATTTACCAACAAAAGTAAAAGTTATAAAAATAGATACAATATTGGTAGCTACAAAAAGCTAGGACACTCAACTACTAAAAAGCAGATGGTTAGCTCTTTAGTACAGTTGGAAACTATAAAATCAAAATTTACTATTTCAAAGCCAATCATCGATGAAGTAGGTATAACAGATAGAATAGCTGGTTATTATTCAAAATGGCTTGAGCAAAGTAAAATAACACAACTTACACAAAAAGATCTACTTAATAGTCGTTTTATGTTGCTCTCATTTATAAAATACCAATACTATATTAGAAATGATAACTTTATTGATAGATTCATTTCTATCATTCAAACTACAAAAAACTCACTCTTTCGTCATCAAAAAGAGCTTAGCTTTAAATACGAACCACTTAAAAAAGCACTTACACAATCTTTGGAAGATTCAAATTTATCAATCATCAATGATGTTAATGCAATTCTTGAAAATAACAAAATACATGACTCTAATAAAGTATCTCAACTAAAAGAAATCATCGCATCAAAAACTCAAAATTTAAAAACTTTACTGACTCAAAAGAGTGATATAGAAGAACAAGATCTCAATCGATTTGATTTTTTAGAGAAATCTTCCAAGTCACTTCAAGGAAAACTTTCTGGTGTTATAAAACTAATTGAATTTGATAAAAAATCATCAAATAAGAATCTAATAAATGCAATTCAATACTTCAAAGATACAAACACCATCAAGCAAAATGTACCTCTAGAATTTTTAGATGAAGAGGAAAAATTAGCAGTGTATGACAGTGAAGGAAAAATAAGGGTATCTCTTTATAAGGCACTCTTATTTATCCATATAAGTGACGGTATAAAATCTGGTATTTTAAATCTTAAATATTCCTACAAGTATAAAAGCTTTGAGGAGTATCTAATACCAAAAGATGAATACCAAGCAAAGAAATATGAATTGTTAGAGTATTATGACTTGACTCACCTAGAAGATCTTAAAAAGTTTATAGTTCCAATCAGTAAAAAACTTGAGTCTAGTTTTAAAGTAACTAATGAAAAAATCATCAATGAACTAAATTTTCATTTTAAACTCACAAATAATTCATTTATTTTATCAACACCAAAGTTAGAGAAGACAGATCAGCAATTAGAACATACTATCTCAAAATATTTTCCACAAGCAGAATTTATATCAGTAATTGATTTACTTCACTCAGTACATCAACAAACCAATTTTTTAGATTGTTTCAAGCACTATTCATTACAAAACACTAGAATAAAAAATCTTGATGAAAATCTTTTATATGCTTCTATTGTTGGGTATGGTTGTAATATTTCTTTATCAAAAATGTCTAAAATATCCAAAGGTATTAGTGAGAATGAACTTGACACAGCTACTACTTGGTATTTTAGTGAAGATAATACAACTGAAGCGAATGATAAAATATTAGCATTTACTGATAATTTAGAGATTTCAAAGATATTAAGAAATAATAAAAAGATTAATCACACTTCAAGTGATGGTCAAAAATTTAATATAAAATCTTCTATTGATTCAACTAATGCTGGATATTCATTTAAATATTTTGGAACAGCAAAAGGTGTTAGTGTTTATACCTTTATTGATGAGTCTCATAAACTATTTTACTCTACAGTTATCAATGTGAACGAGAGAGAATCAGGCTATGTAATTGATGGGCTTATACATAATAATGTTGTAAAAAGTGATATTCATTCAACTGATACCCATGGGTTTAGTGAAGTAATATTTGGTATAACTCATCTATTAGGATTCTCATTTGCACCACGAATTAAAAATTTTAAAGATCAACAGTTATATGGGATTAATACTCCAAAGTATTATGCACAGAAAGGATATCAACTGGTCCCAAAACGGAAGATAAACTTGGAAATCATTAAGGATAATTGGGATGATATATTGAGATTCATCCTTACAATCAAATCAAGAAAAACAACGGCATCACAATTACTCAAACGACTTACATCTTATTCCAAACATCATAAACTTTACACTGCTATAAAAGAGTTTGGTAAAATCATTAAAACAGATTTTTTACTCACTTACATTGATAATCTGGAACTTCGCCAAAGAATTGAGAAACAACTTAATAAAGTAGAGGCTTCAAATAAATTTTCTAAAGCAGTATTCTTTGGAAATAATGCAGAGTTTATATTTGCATCACAAGAGGAACAAAATATTGCCAATAACTGCAAAAGACTTATTCAAAATGCAGTGATACTTTGGAACTACTTATACATCAACAAAAAATTACAACTAGCTTCATCACAAACACAAAAGGATGAAATCATAGAAGCACTAAAGAATAGTTCAATAGTTCATTGGAGTCATATCAATTTTTATGGTACTTATGATTTTACAAAAATAGATAAAAAAGTATTATCAATGATTAGCTAAAA
>NZ_RCWF01000030.1 GCF_003667345.1 Poseidonibacter antarcticus | reverse complement strand
TATATTGATTACTCAGTTTTGCTGGTGGTTATAGAGAAGAGGAAATACCCAGTCCCATTTCGAACCTGGAAGTCAAGCTCTTCATCGCTGATAATACTGCAGGGTCCCCTTGTCGGAAACGTAGGTCACTGCCAGCTCTTGAGTATTTATTCAAATTAGCTTAGCTTTTTACACTTTTTTAGTGCGAAAAGCTAAGCTTTTTTTTTGCGCGCGGTTTATGCTTATTTCTAATTATTCTTTAGTATTTTACTAAAGCTTCTTTTTTACTTTTATCTTTCTTACGTTCTCTTTATTTTAGTTGTTGAATTTTTTTAATAATGTGTTTGTATATCAGTTCATTAGGATTTATTAAATTGGAATATAGATTTTAGAATTAATTTAATAACATTGGTATTTATTTGCACTTGATATAAAAAAGAAAAAAGATATATTAAAAAAATATCATTTAAAGACAATAAAAAATGTTCAACTAGAAGATACAACTTTCTCAATACCTGAAATAATAGAAGAAAGACTAAAATATGCAAATTCTGTTTGGTTTAATCTTGATGAAGAATTTCCAGTAAAACTTTTAATAGATAAAACAGTTAAAAAATATTTTGAGAGAAAACTTTTAAAAGGACAAACTATCACAGGTATTGATTCAGATGGTTCAATACAAATAGAAATAAAAATTACAAATGAGATGGAAATAATACCTATTATTTTTTGGTATATCCCACATATAAAAGTATTAGAACCTCAATGGTTAGCTGACAATATTAAAGAAAAAGTTACTTCTTATGCTAAAGAGATAAGTCTATAAATTATTTTAATTAAATTTTATAAAGTAGACTATGATAAGTCTACTTATATGGTTAAAGAATCTTTGATATTAATTCTTTATTCTTAATAAAAATAGTTGCTTTTGACTCAGAAACTTTCTCTACATTTTTACGTAGTTTTCCATTTGATTTAAAAAGTAAATCTTCTCTTCTATACAAAGATATATTTCTATACTTTTCACAAAAAGCAAGAGGAAATATAGGTTCATTTTTTCTTCTAAAATATGTATTTACAAAAATATAAGAATTTCTAAATTTCTCTTTTTCTTCATAATATTCTCTTACCTTATTAATTTCATCATCTACCAAGCTTTCATTAATATCTAAAACATCAAATAATTTAGTTAAAAAGTCTTTTGAGTTATATACTAAATCATAATTAGCTGAATAAATCCAAGCATAAGTGCTATTTGTTGATTTTAGTTTATTTAGTGTTTTTATAAACTTTTTAGAAGAGTTATACCCAACTTTTTTATATAAATTTCCAATGTCTGTAGAGTTTAGTTTTTCTTTTATTGTTTTAATTAGCATTTAATTATCCTTTTTATTTTTGGCTATCGATACATTTTTTATAGCCTTTTAATGTAATTATAATAAATTAAATAGACAACTTTATGTCCTATAAGAAAATTATATACAAAGAAGGTGTGAACTAATGAATCATTTAAAAGTGCATCACTTTGTAATACTATTTAATAATCCTGCTTCATTTTTTTACTTTAATTTATTGCTTTTACTTTGATATTATAAATGGATAAATTAAATATAGTAAGGAGTTCAAAAATTCTACAGTACAATTAATTTTAAATGATGGTGAAAGTGTTGTAAAAGTAAATAATCATAGAAATGTAAGCCCAAGCTCAGTTCACTAAGCTTTTGACTCAAACAGTTTTTATAAAGTAGATATAGAAATATTGTCAAGTTATGATACACTCCAAGGGTACTTTTTGTAGGAAAAAAGAGAAGTATATTTCATAAATAGGATCAAAATGAATCTTGAACAATTAGGGTTAGAAATAACAACTTTACGCAAAGAGAAAAAATACTCACAAGATGATATGGAAAATTTTAGTGGTATCACAAAAAGAACAATCTCCAAAATAGAAAATGGTTTTGTTGATGAAGTAGGGATAAAAAAGGTTGAGACTATTTTAGATTTACTTGGATATGAATTTAGTATCAGACCAAAAAATCGACCAAAGACACTAGAAGAGTTACAAGATGAACAAAGATAAATTAAAAGTATATTTAAACAAAACTCATAATGGAAACTTAGCTTATGAAGAAGAACAATATATTTTCAACTATACAAGCGATGCAAAAGATGTAGTAAGTTTAACTATGCCTATAAGAAGTGCTAGCTGGAATAGCAAAAAACTTCATCCAATATTTCAGATGAATCTACCAGAAGGTGCTTTGAAAGAGGCTATTGTAAATCATTTCTCAAAAATCCAAACTATGGATGATATGAACCTATTGGCTCTTATAGGTCCATATATGCTTGGTCGTGTGGAGTTTGAAGATATAAATAGTAGTGATAGTACTCTTGAACTATCAAGTATCCTACATTCATCTAAACAAAATCTTTTTAGTGAACTAATGGATAAGTTTGCTATTCGTTCTGGAGTGTCTGGAGTACAACCAAAACTATTATTAAAAGCTCAAGATAAGAAAACTATGAAGTTTGAACACTATATAGTGAAATCTTGGGAACCACAATACTCATAACTAGCACTTAATGAGTACTTTTGTATGAGAGCTGTTAAAAATACAGGACTAGAAATACCAGATTTTTTTCTTAGTGATGATTTAAGCATGTTTGTGATGAAAAGATTTGATGTAAAAGAGGATGAAAACTACTTAGGATTTGAAGATATGTGTGTGCTAACTGCACGAGGAACAACTCAAAAATATGATGGAAGTTATGAAGAGTGTACAAGAGTTATAAAAGATATTATACCTCCACAAAGACGCAAAGATAGTTTGAGAATATTTTTTAAAACATTGGTTATGAATCATTTATTACAAAATGGAGATGGACATCTAAAGAATTATGGGATACTTTATGAAAATGATTTTGATGATGCCTATTTGGCTCCTATATATGATGTAGTAACAACAATAATATATGTAAAAAATGATATACCAGCTTTAAGATTATCAGATGGGAAACTATGGTGGAAAGAAAAAACTTATAAGACTTTTGCAAAACAAAGTTGTGGATTATCTAACAAAGAGTATGAAAATATACTCAAAGAGTGTGAAGATTCTATATCTATCACAAAACAAGAGATTGATCAATACAACACAGATGATAAAGAAGTAAAAGATTTTTTATCATTACTTAAAGAAACATGGAGGAATAGCTTATTATCTATATAATATTACTGGAGAGGTGGAGAAGTAACTAAAATTCATACACTTCATTAAAAGATTCCAAGATAAAATAAACTCAAATGCATCAGTTTAAAGTTATTATCAAAAAACTAGATTATATGAAAAGAGCAGGGTTAATCGTTTATATATTTTAGTTTGGAAATATAGGTTTCCAATACTAAATTATATATATATTCTACTTGTAAAAATCATTCCTATTCGAACAGTATCATAGAGATTGGAATAAATGTGTCTGAATTTTAGTTATCACTCCAAACTTCATATTTATCACAATATATTCTCAATTTAGTCATTTCTTATTCCAATATTAATTTTAAACCAAACATTTTTGTAATATGTAATGCAGTTGACAACCTTACACCTTCTGAACCTTTTTCTAAACGTATAAGTGTTCTACTATCTAAAACTTTAATACAGCTTTGTAATTGTACTTTTATACACTTTATTGATTATATTAAAATCTCGTAATAAACACCACGACCTTGATAATTATTTGTAGATTTTATATTAAAATAAAACACTTTCATTAACTGTGTTATCTCTTTATCTAATAATGATCAAAGACTGATTACTACATTCTTTGCTCTTGTTTAATCTTCTCCATCATCATGTTCATCAAGCATATTCCTAATTTTTTTATACAT
>NZ_RCWF01000029.1 GCF_003667345.1 Poseidonibacter antarcticus | reverse complement strand
TGAGTAAGTTTAAACAATTTGGTCAAATCGGACATGAACATTAATATAAACTTAAATCTAATATTTCCTTGAAAAATTACTCTCATATTTAACTATTAAACTATCTAAAAATATTTATTCAACCTAATCCTTCAATAAAACCTTTTGTGTCATCAAGAGCAATTAAATTGTAAACTCTCTTCGATTGAGTAGTAAAATCATATGTCCCATAAAAATTAATA
The DNA here is from genome assembly GCF_003667345.1 of Poseidonibacter antarcticus. Classification (NCBI taxonomy): domain Bacteria; kingdom Pseudomonadati; phylum Campylobacterota; class Epsilonproteobacteria; order Campylobacterales; family Arcobacteraceae; genus Poseidonibacter; species Poseidonibacter antarcticus. The sequence goes on along the minus strand of NZ_RCWF01000029.1, from coordinate 3,738 downwards.
AAATTCCAGTATATTATTGAGCTATTTTTAATTGCTTGCAAAATATTATCTCTCTCAGTTTGATTTTTTACTTGTTGTAGTTTTTTTGTGATGTAGAGATAGTTCCAGAGTATAATTGCATTTTGAATAAGTCTTTTAGAATTATTTGCAATATTTTGTTCTTCAACTGTAGATACTGTATATTCTTGGTTGTTACCGAAAAATACTGCTTTAGAAAATTTATTTGAGGATTCTACTTTATTGAGTTGTTTTTCAATTCGTTGACGAAGTGTTACATCATCAATATAATTAAGTAAGAAATCAGTTTTAATAATCTTACCATATTCTTTTAATGCACTGTGTAATTTGTGTTGTTTTGAATAGGATGTAAGCCTTTTTAATAATTGTGTTGCAGTTGTTTTTCTTTCTCTTATTGTAATGGCAAATCTTAAAATATCATCCCAGCTATCTTGTATCTTTTGAGTATTTATTTTTCTATTTGGTATTAGTGTATAACCTAAACCATGATAATGTCTAGGGGTATTAAAAGCATATAGATATTGATTTTTAAAGTTCTTAATTCTAGGACCAAAGTTAAATCCTAATATATCTGTTAACCCAAATATAATCTCTGTATATCCGTGCGTATCACTTGAATGTATTGAAGATTTTACAGTTTCATTATCTAAAAGCCCATCAATAACATAACCTGATTCTCTTTGGCTTACATTGATAACTTGAGAATGAAATAATCTATGAGATTCATCTATAAATGTATATGCAACAACACCTTTATTTGCTCCAAAATATTTACTAGAATATCCTGCATTTGTTGAATCAATATTAGTACTCATTGTATACTTTTGACCATCGCTTGATGTGTGATTTTCATTGATATTATGTCTTAAGTGTTTCACTATTTCTAACTTATCCATATATGCAACTATCTTATCATTTGCTTCTTGAGTATTTTCTTCTGTAAAATACCATATTTTAGTATTGTCTAATTGGTTTTCATTTATACCTTTTGATATTTTTCCTATTTTAGGAAGTGATAAATTACAACCATATCCAAGGATTGATGCTAACAATAGATTATGATTTTGTTTTTTATTTGATTGATTAAAATGTTGAAAAGAAGATAGAAAATCAGTCTCTTTATTGATCGAACTTAGTAAATCTATAATTGATAAGTATTCATCGGATGGAAAATATTTTGCAAGTGTATTTATCTTTTCATCTTCACTTTTATCAAGTTTTGGAGTTTTTAATATAAAAGAGTCTTCATTTGCTGTAAAATAGGTATTAAAACCCTTACTGACATTTTCATTTGTGACTTTATAACTTTGTTCAACTTTAGTTTCAACTGTTTTAATAAAAGTATTAAAATCTTTTATATATTCCATTTCATGTTTTTTTAATAAAATATCTTTATCTTGTTTCCATTTCTCTTTTGAAATCATATAATCATCAAAGTTTTTATATCTATATGAATATTTTAGATTGAGTGTTCCATTTTTAATGGCATCACTAATATGAAAAAATAAAAGTATCTTATACAGTGATATTCTGAATTTATCACCATCAAATATAGCTATCTTTTCTTCATCATCTAAAAATGCATCTGGTGCATTATTTGTTATCTTAGCATTATCTCTAAAATAATTAATAGCTTTTATAATATTTTTATTTGAAGATTTTTCATCAAACTCTATCTCTTTTAATATACCAGAAAATTTACCTTGTAATGATACAGATTTACTTTCAATAAAGTCATATTTTTTTTCATTGATTGATTCAAATACTTCTTTCTCTTTTAAAATATTCTTTAACACTATAGTTTTTTGCTGGACTAAACCCTCAATATATTTTACTTTTTTTACAGCACTTAGTTTACTGTTTTTAATAACTCTTTCTATCTCATTTAGTGTTGCTATATTAGCATCTTCTAAAGATTGTATGACTCTATTTTTATGTGGTTCTTGCTCAAAACTATACTCTTTTTGAGCTCTTATTGATGAATTTTTTGCAGTTTGTACAGTTGATATGAACCTATCTATTAAATTGTCATTACGAATGAGATACTGATAATATACAAACGATAATAATAAAAAATTTGATTCAATATCTTTTTTTCTTTTTACTTGAAATACCTGACTTTTTTCAATCCATTGCGCATGATACTGAGCAATTTTTGGTGTGAGTCCAATTGTATCTATAATTGATTGAGTGATTTGAAACTTTGATTTAATAGTAGTAAATTTAGTAAGACTAGAAATCATCTTCTTTTTATTAGTACCATGTTCTAGTTTTTTAAAATTTGATAATTGCCATTTGTTTTTATATGTAGTATCTTTTTGTAAAAAGTCATCTAATACATTTAACTTTTCATTTTTTATAAATGGCTCTAATTTATCAAGAATATCTTTTTTCTGAGAATTTATTGCTATTGTAATTATTTTTGATAATTCTGTATAACTTGGTACTTCTATTTTCAATTTTTTAGAAAAATCTACCAAAGCATAAAATATCTTTTTTCTATGTACAAAATTACTTGCAAGTATTGTAGCCTCAACTATCAAACTATTTTTTATTTCATTAGTATAAGGATTTATAAGTAGATATTGTTTAATAATTTGTTTATATCTATAAATATTTTTAATTGATAGGTTATCTAGTTCAATTTTATTTAGAAACTTATATTTCTTACATATCAAATTTATATCATTATCTGTGTAATAATTAATATTATAAAATTTATTAGTAAGTTTAAAATATAAATACATTATGAGTAAAATAAACTTATTGGTATCATTTTCTAAACTTAGAGCTATATTTTCTATTTGGAGTGGTATTTCAAATAAATATTTTTTTTCTTGATATGATAGTTTTGGTAAATTATTAAATATTTTTTGTTCTTCATTTGAAATAATCTCTATATATGACATGATTTTCCTTTAAAATAATGACCATTATTCTATCTTATTTATTATTATATATATGGTTAAGTATATTAATATAAATATTAGTATAATAATAAGATAAATACTATTTTATAGTAAACAAAGGTTTTTAGATGATTATTGGCTATATCAGGGTAAGTACAGAACAACAATCTATGAAAAATCAGAAACACAAGTTATTGGAATATGCTCAAATTAATAAATTAGTTATTGATGAATTTATTGAATTGGAAATTTCTTCTAAAAAAAGTCAAAAAGATAGATTACTGGATAATATATTTGAAAAGTTAACTAATGGAGATATTTTTATTTGCACAGAATTATCAAGACTAGGTAGAAATATGTTAGAGATTCTAAATTTGATTGAGAAATTTAATGAATTAGGAATAAAACTCATCTTTACAAATCAACCAGAACTATCAACCAATAAAAATGAAGCACTGTCATCTTTGCTTTTAGCAATTTATGGATATTTTGCACAAACGGAAAGAGAAATTATTTCTGAAAGAACCAAACAAGGTTTAGCTGCAGCACGAGCTAGTGGAAAAATTCTAGGAAGACCAAAAGGTGTCAAAAATAAAGTTAGAATCCTTGATCCATTTAAAGAAGAAATTAAAAAATATTTAGAAATTGGTCTAATGCAAACAAATATACTTAAGCTTATCAATTCTAAATTAGAAAAAGATATTTCACTTACAACTTTACGATATTTTATTTCAACAGATACAGATTTAAAAATAATTTAAGTTTATATTAATGTTCATGTCCAATTTGACCAAATTGTTTAAACTTACTC
>NZ_RCWF01000028.1 GCF_003667345.1 Poseidonibacter antarcticus | reverse complement strand
ATTATATTCAGTTTATAAAGATTACTTTACAAACTTAAATTACATTGTTAAAGATCATCCATTTCTCGTAACACTTGATGTCACTTAAATTGGACGGGAATTATAGGGGGTTTTATTTGCTTTGTCAAGGGGATTTGCTAAATGTTCGCTTAAATTTGTTAATTTGGGTGGGTTTTTTATATTTTAGTTATTTTTAAATCTGTTTAGTTTCACAAAATTCTTAATAATATAATAAATATTCTAATAATAGTACAATACATTAATGACAAGCTAATTTAAAGTAAGAATGAAATTCACCCATAACTTTAATAATTACAATAGCAAGACATTGAATGTCAAAAATTTTATAAACTCAACAATTAAAAATAAATATCTTTATTTTAATTACTTTTATTTGAATTTATTAACTATCGTCATAACCAAGAAAGGTATAATTATGAGAAAAGATATAATTACATGATAACACAAGCAAAAAAGCAAAAAAACTTAATACTAGCAAATCTAATTTTAAACGCAATTGGAAATATAGCAACTACATTAACAGGTGAAAATGAAAAAGATAAGATTATAGAAATATTAAATAAATATATTAATATGGATATAAATAGATTAAGTTATAAAAATATTAGTGTATATAAAGTAGAAAATGAAATAGCAGGAATAATAATAGCTTATGATTCAAATAGAATCAAAGAGTTTGATAAACCTGTTTTAGAATATTTAGCTTCCAAAGGCATTTTTAGAAATGCTTTTGAAAGAGAGTGTTTTAAAGATGAATTTTATATAGATACAGTAAGTGTTTTTGAAAAGTTTCAAGGACAAGGATTTGCAAAAGAGCTATTCGCTTTTGTAGAAAAAAAAGCCCAAGAGTTAGGCTTCAAAAAACTATCTCTTTTAGTCTCTTTTGAAAAACAAAAAGCATTAAAACTATATGAAAAAATAGGTTTTAAAAAGAATACTATTTTAGAAGTATCAAAACATAAATATCATCATATGGTAAAAATACTTTGAGTTAAAATTTATTATGAAAAGTTTTATGTAGAAAGTTTTTAATTAAAGTACTATGATGTTTTAGTACTTTTTACAATCATATATTTATAACCATTTTATTCACATATATAAAAAGTAAGCTGTAACTAAGATTTAAATTGTTTAGTTTTAACAATTCAGTAAGCATTTAGTTATAAAAATATACAATTATTTCAAAAGCCTAAAACAAATAATATTCATTCAAAGGAATTAAGTATGAGATTAAGTTCAATTTTTAAAAGTGCCATTGTATCTACTCTATTAGTGAGTGCTGCACTTCAAGCTAAACCTGTTTATATTGCAACAACGGCAATTGTTGAGCATCCTGCATTAGATGCAGTAAGAGATGGAATCAAACAAACATTAAATGACAATGGGTATAGTGGAGATAAACTAAAATTTACTTATGAAAGTGCACAGGGGAAAACAGATATTGCAGCACAAATTGCACGTAAAATGGTGGGTGATGCACCAGATATAATTGTTGCGATTGCTACACCTTCTGCTCAAGCTGCTGTTACAGTAAGTAATACTATTCCAGTTGTATTTTCAGCTGTTACAGATCCTCTTGCTGCGAAACTTGTTCCAAAATTAAAACAACCAGGTGGGAATGTAACAGGATTATCAGATATGGCAAATATTAAAGAACACCTTGCATTAATTAAAGAATTTGTTCCAAACCTAAAAGCAGTTGGTATTCCATATAATCCAGGGGAAACAAACTCAGTTTCAATGTTAGCTTCTATCAAAATAGAAGCAGAAAAAATGGGAATTAAAATCATAGAAGCTGCGGCACCAAAATCATCAGATGTAATGATTGCAACTAAACAATTAGTTGGTAAAGTAGATGCTATTTACTGTCCAATTGATAATACTATTATTTCTGCTGTTGAGTCCGTTGTAAAAGTTGGTATTGATGCACAAATTCCAGTATTTGCTGGTGATACAGATACAGTTTCACGTGGTGCTATTGCTGCTGTTGGTTATGACTATTTTGATTTAGGTCGTCAAACTGGAGATATTGTTGTTCGAATATTAAAAGGCGAAAAAGCTGGCTCTATTGATGTTAAAATGGCAAAAGGTACTAATTTATTTGTTAATCCAAAAATGGCTAAACGAATGGGTGTTAAAATTCCTGAAGCAGTACTTACACGTGCTACTAAAATTATTAAATAATAAAAGTTGTTAAATTGTCACTTTATGCTTTCTTAGGAACATTAGAAATAGGTTTTATTTATGGTTTAGTTGCTATGGGTGTTTACCTTACTTTTCGTATTTTAGATTTTCCAGATTTAACTGTTGATGGAAGCTTTACATTAGGGGCTGCTGTAACTGCAACTTTAATTGTTTCTGGTGTTAATCCCTATTTATCAACATTAATTGGTACACTTGCTGCTGCTTGTGCTGGAATAGTAACTGCATGGTTAAACTTACGTTTTAATATTCTTCATTTATTAGCCAGTATTTTAACAATGACTGCTTTATACACTATTAATCTTCGTGTAATGGGTAAACCTAACGTTGCTTTAATTATGGAACCAACTATGCTAACTCCCTTTGAAAACCTAGGCATTCCTGCCATGTATATGAAAGTTATATTTGTTGCTGTATGCGCAATCATAGGTGGGTTATTAGTAGCTTGGTTTTTATATACTCAATATGGTTTAGCAATGCGTGCAGTAGGTTCAAATAAACGAATGGCACAGGCAAATGGTATTGTAGTTAATGAAAAAGTATATGTGGGATTAGCATTATCAAATGGACTTGTTGGACTTGCAGGTGCTTTATTTGCACAAACTAGCGGATTTGCTGATTCTACTATGGGAATAGGTACAATTGTTGTTGGTTTAGCTGCTGTTATAATTGGAGAATCTTTATTTGCAACTCGTTCAATTCTTGTGATTGTGATGAGCTGTATAGTTGGATCAATCCTATATAGAGTTGCTGTTTCCATGGCATTAAATGCTGACTTTTTAGGTTTTCAAGCTTCAGATTTAAATTTACTTACAGCGGTGCTTGTTGCTTTAGCCTTAGTTTTTCCTAAATTACGTAGTGAATGGAAAGCCAAAAAAGCAAAAGGAAAAATAAAATGATCTGTTGTAAAAATTTACATGTTACGTTTAATCATGGTTTACCAACTGAAAAACTGGCTTTAAGAGGAATAGATTTAACTATTCCAACTAGTGAATTTGTTACAGTTATTGGTTCTAATGGTGCAGGGAAGTCAACACTTCTTAATACAATTGCTGGAGATATTGAATCAACTCATGGTAGTATCTTATTTGATGATAGAGATGTTACAAATTTACCTGCGACAGCTCGTACTAAAGATATAGCACGTGTATTTCAAGATCCACTTGCAGGAACTTGCGGTAATTTAACAGTAGAAGAAAATATGGCACTTGCATATGGTCGGGGTAATCGTGGTTCTTTATCTTTTGCATTAAATAATAAATTACGTAAAATATTTAGAGAACAGTTAAGTAGACTTAATCTTGGTTTAGAAGATCGATTAGATTCTGAAATGGGATTATTATCTGGTGGACAACGTCAGTCTGTTAGTTTATTAATGTCTGCATTACAACCAAGTAGTATTTTGTTATTAGATGAACATACAGCAGCATTAGACCCTAAGACAGCTGCGCTTATTATGGACATTTCTTCACAAATTATTAAAGAAAAATCATTAACTGTAATGATGGTAACTCACTCAATGCGTCAAGCACTAGATCATGGATCACGTACAATCATGTTACATGAAGGTAAAATCATTTTTGATTTAGCCGGGAAGGAACGATCGCAATATGAAGTAAAAGATTTACTTAATTTATTCGCACTTGCTCGTAAAGATGGTGAAGAATTAGATGATGATAAATTATTATTGGATGCTTAAAAAATAGCTTTATATATTAACTAAAATTAAGTAGCCTATAATATTTCTATTTATCTTCAAATTTTATTGAAGATAAACCATTTAAATAACCATGAGATATTATTCTATATTGAAATATTAGAATCAATCTAATAAATAGAAATAAAAAAGAAGGTTAATCGAAAGATTGACCTTTTTTTATGCAAAAAAATCCAATAAAATATATTTGTCAAGAGTATAAATAAACTAAAAATCATTAAAAATAATATAGATTATGATAAAAGAAAAGAATAAAGAAATATTTAGAACATAGAAATTAAATATAAGAAAGCAAGAATAAGAAAGGCAAAATAAGCATAAACCGCTCAAAAAAAAAGCTTAGCTCTTCACACTAGAATAAGTGTAAAAAGCTAAGCTAATTTGAATAAATACTCAAGAGCTGGCAGTGACCTACGTTTCCGACAAGGGGACCCTGCAGTATTATCAGCGATGAAGAGCTTGACTTCCAGGTTCGAAATGGGACTGGGTATTTCCTCTTCTCTATAACCACCAGCAAAACTGAGTAATCAATATATATA
>NZ_RCWF01000027.1:3549-5176 GCF_003667345.1 Poseidonibacter antarcticus | reverse complement strand
TTTATGGAGAGTTTGATCCTGGCTCAGAGTGAACGCTGGCGGCGTGCTTAACACATGCAAGTCGAACGAGAACGGATTATAGCTTGCTATAATTGTCAGCTAAGTGGCGCACGGGTGAGTAATATATAGGTAACATGCCTTCAAGAAGGGGATAACGTTTGGAAACGGACGCTAAGACCCTATATGCCTTTAAGTCTAAAGACTGCAAGGGAAATATTTATAGCTTGAAGATTGGCCTGTACAGTATCAGTTAGTTGGTGAGGTAATGGCTCACCAAGACAATGACGCTTAACTGGTTTGAGAGGATGATCAGTCACACTGGAACTGAGACACGGTCCAGACTCCTACGGGAGGCAGCAGTGGGGAATATTGCACAATGGACGAAAGTCTGATGCAGCAACGCCGCGTGGAGGATGACACATTTCGGTGCGTAAACTCCTTTTATATAGGAAGATAATGACGGTACTATATGAATAAGCACCGGCTAACTCCGTGCCAGCAGCCGCGGTAATACGGAGGGTGCAAGCGTTACTCGGAATCACTGGGCGTAAAGAGAATGTAGGCGGATAAATAAGTCAGAAGTGAAATCCAATAGCTTAACTATTGAACTGCTTTTGAAACTGTTGATCTAGAATATGGGAGAGGTAGATGGAATTTCTGGTGTAGGGGTAAAATCCGTAGAGATCAGAAGGAATACCGATTGCGAAGGCGATCTACTGGAACATTATTGACGCTGAGATTCGAAAGCGTGGGGAGCAAACAGGATTAGATACCCTGGTAGTCCACGCCCTAAACGATGCACACTAGTTGTTGTGAGGCTAGACCTTGCAGTAATGCAGTTAACACATTAAGTGTGCCGCCTGGGGAGTACGGTCGCAAGATTAAAACTCAAAGGAATAGACGGGGACCCGCACAAGCGGTGGAGCATGTGGTTTAATTCGACGATACGCGAAGAACCTTACCTGGACTTGACATAGATAGAATATAACAGAGATGTAATAGTGCTAGCTTGCTAGAACTATCATACAGGTGCTGCACGGCTGTCGTCAGCTCGTGTCGTGAGATGTTGGGTTAAGTCCCGCAACGAGCGCAACCCTCGTCATTAGTTGCTAACAGTTCGGCTGAGAACTCTAATGAGACTGCCTGGGTAACCAGGAGGAAGGTGAGGACGACGTCAAGTCATCATGGCCCTTACGTCCAGGGCTACACACGTGCTACAATGGGGTATACAAAGAGCAGCAATACAGTGATGTGGAGCAAATCTCAAAAATATCTCCCAGTTCGGATAGTAGTCTGCAACTCGACTACTTGAAGTTGGAATCGCTAGTAATCGTAGATCAGCAATGCTACGGTGAATACGTTCCCGGGTCTTGTACTCACCGCCCGTCACACCATGGGAATTGAACTCATTCGAAGCGGGAATGCTAAAATAGCTACCCTCCACAGTGGATTCAGTAACTGGGGTGAAGTCGTAACAAGGTAACCGTAGGAGAACCTGCGGTTGGATCACCTCCTTTCAGAGACAGAAGTTAGATTCGATTCTAACTTCATCAAGAAAAACAATAAAGAGTATTATGTTCGGTTTATAAAGATTATTTATTTTAATGTAAATTACAAAAATTAAAGT
>NZ_RCWF01000027.1:0-3099 GCF_003667345.1 Poseidonibacter antarcticus | reverse complement strand
TGTAATGTATGTTTAATAAGATAGTAGCCAAAGAATAATTATCAAATGCGATAGAATTTAATTCTATTTATTATAAGCTATTAAGGGCTAATGGTGGATGCCTAGACTGTAAGAGGCGATGAAGGACGTACTAGACTGCGATAAGTCACGGGGAACTGTCAAGAAGTTTTGATCCGTGAATTTCCGAATGGGACAACCCAGCTAATAGCGATATTAGTTACACGAAAGTGGGCAAACCTGGTGAAGTGAAACATCTCAGTAACCAGAGGAAGAGAAATCAAAAGAGATTCCCAAAGTAGCGGCGAGCGAAATGGGATTAGGACAAACCCTATGCTTGCATAGGGGGTTGTAGGACCAAGATGTGAGACTAGAGAATATAGATGAATAATCTGGAAAGATTAAGCGTAGAAGGTGAAACTCCTGTAATCGAAATGTTCAATAGCTCTATTGGTATCCTGAGTAGGTCGGAACACGTGATATTCTGACTGAATCTAGGGGGACCACCCTCTAATCCTAAATACTACTTACAGATCGATAGTGAACAAGTACCGTGAGGGAAAGGTGAAAAGTACTCCAGCGAGGAGAGTGAAATAGAACCTGAAACCATTAGCTTACAATCATTCAGAGCCCTATGATTTATCAGGGTGATGGACTGCCTTTTGCATAATGAGCCTGCGAGTTGTGGTGTCTGGCAAGGTTAAGCCAAGTGCGAAGCCGTAGCGAAAGCGAGTCTTAATAGGGCGAATTAGTCAGATGCTGCAGACCCGAAACGAAGTGATCTATCCATGAGCAGGTTGAAGCTGGTGTAAGAGCCAGTGGAGGACCGAACCGGTGTGCGTTGAAAAGTGCTCGGATGACTTGTGGATAGGGGTGAAAGGCCAATCAAACTTCGTGATAGCTGGTTCTCTCCGAAATATATTTAGGTATAGCCTCGTGTTGTAGCATATAGGGGTAGAGCACTGAATGGGCTAGGGCTGCTTACCGCGGTACCAAACCCTATCAAACTATGAATACTATATGTGTAATCACGGGAGTCAGGCGTAGGGTGATAAAATCCTATGTCGAGAGGGGAACAACCCAGACTAACAGCTAAGGTCCCAAAGTCATATCTAAGTGGAAAACGATGTGGAGTTACTGTGACAACCAGGAGGTTGGCTTAGAAGCAGCCATCCTTTAAAGAAAGCGTAACAGCTCACTGGTCTAGTGATTCTGCGCGGAAAATATAACGGGGCTAAGATATGCACCGAAGCTTTAGATTCAATATTTATATTGAGTGGTAGGAGAGCGTTCTATTCAGCGTTGAAGGTATACCGGCAAGGAGTACTGGAGCGGATAGAAGTGAGCATGCAGGCATGAGTAGCGATAATTAAGGTGAGAATCCTTAACGCCGAAAACCCAAGGTTTCCTACGCGATGCTCGTCATCGTAGGGTTAGTCGGGTCCTAAGTCAAGTCCGAAAGGGGTAGACGATGGCAAATTGATTAATATTTCAATACCAACATATAAGCGCGATGTGGGGACGCATAGAGTTAATCGAGCTCACTGATGGAATAGTGGGTCGAAGGAAGTAGGTTGTAATTTAGGTAAATCCGGATTACACTAGACCGAGATCTTACAGGCTGAACAATACTTTCGAGTAGCGTTTAGAATCGATGATACTGTCGTGCCAAGAAAAGCCACTAAGTATATTATATGTTGCCCGTACCGTAAACCGACACAGGTGGGTGGGATGAGTATTCTAAGGCGCGTGGAAGAACCCTGGTTAAGGAACTCTGCAAACTAGCACCGTATCTTCGGTATAAGGTGTGCCTACTTTGGTATAGAGATTTACTCTCGAAAGCTAAAGAGGTTGCAACAAAGAGTCCCTCCCGACTGTTTACCAAAAACACAGCACTTTGCTAACTCGTAAGAGGATGTATAAGGTGTGACGCCTGCCCGGTGCTCGAAGGTTAACTGATGATGTTAGATTTATCGAAGCATTTGATTGAAGCCCGAGTAAACGGCGGCCGTAACTATAACGGTCCTAAGGTAGCGAAATTCCTTGTCGGTTAAATACCGACCTGCATGAATGGCGTAACGAGATGGGAGCTGTCTCAACCAGGGATCCAGTGAAATTGTAGTGGAGGTGAAAATTCCTCCTACCCGCGGAAAGACGGAAAGACCCCGTGCACCTTTACTACAGCTTGACACTGTAGCTTGGATATTTATGTGCAGGATAGGTGGGAGGCTATGAAACTAGGATGCTAATTCTAGTGGAGCCAACCTTGAGATACCACCCTTAAATATTTGAGTTACTAACTGGGTACAGTTATCCTGTACCAGGACAATGTCTGGTGGGTAGTTTGACTGGGGCGGTCGCCTCCTAAAAAGTAACGGAGGCTTACAAAGGTTAGTTCATGGCGGATGGAAATCGCCAGTTGAGTATAATGGCATAAACTAGCTTGACTGTGAGACATACAAGTCGAACAGAGACGAAAGTCGGTCATAGTGATCCGGTGGTTCTGTGTGGAAGGGCCATCGCTCAAAGGATAAAAGGTACGCCGGGGATAACAGGCTGATCTCCCCCAAGAGCTCACATCGACGGGGAGGTTTGGCACCTCGATGTCGGCTCATCGCATCCTGGGGCTGAAGCAGGTCCCAAGGGTATGGCTGTTCGCCATTTAAAGCGGTACGCGAGCTGGGTTCAGAACGTCGTGAGACAGTTCGGTCCCTATCTTCCGTGGGCGTAGGAAAGTTGAGGAGATTTGTCCCTAGTACGAGAGGACCGGGATGAACGTACCACTAGTGTACCAATTGTTCTGCCAAGAGCATCGTTGGGTAGCTACGTACGGATGAGATAAGCGCTGAAAGCATCTAAGCACGAAGCCAACTCCAAGATTAACTTTCCCTGAAGATCCCTCTAAGACTAAGAGGTTGATAGGCTAGATGTGTAAGCGTTGTAAGACGTTTAGCTGACTAGTACTAATAGATCGTTTGGCTTATTTATAATTCAAATTTAGTATTCTTTGGTTTACTATCTTATTAAGTATACATTGTGTGACTTTAACATTAAAATATCTTTTACTCAACATATAAGTTGAGTAATGAGTATATTAGATTA
>NZ_RCWF01000026.1 GCF_003667345.1 Poseidonibacter antarcticus | reverse complement strand
GGATATTCTCTTTCTATATTTAAATTATCATCAAGTATTCCATGAAATGTGATAGCAATAGTTCCATAATTATATTCATTTGCTAAATCTAAAAGTTCTACATAATTATCTTTTAATAAAGGTTTACCACTTGTCCAGGCTTCTCCTTTTTCCATAGTTTTAGTATCTTTATTTTCCCCTTCTTTAAAACTTCTATTTCGTGAGCTTCCAAAAAGTTTTAGAAAGTCTCCGCTATATGAAAAACTATCAGTGTATCTAGGATAAACATTAAATTTTTGTTTCTTTAAAGCTTTATATATCTCCATCCCAGAATCTTCTTTAAAAGTTTTATTTTTTACAATATCATAATTTACAAACCAACAGTGTTGACAATTTTGTCCACATGTATCACTTCCTATTTTTGTATCTAGGTCAAGATATAAATCAATTTCCTGAGGGTTTATTTTGGTAAAATTTGTATTTAATGGTAAATCCCCATGATAATCATATGCCAGAGGTTGATTCTTTACTAAATTAATTTTTTTTGTCATTTTCATCCTTCGTATAATACATTAACCAACCAATTATTATAAAATGGTTGAGTTCATTAAAGACTCATGGTTTTCACAAAAGCTAACTATAAACAAGTTTTTTCCTTTTTGGACTATTTGTACCAACATATTAAACGTCTTGTGTTAGCTTTATTAAATCATCTATAGGATGCTTGGGAGAAATTAATAATTTCTACTCCGTATAACACGAAGCTATGAGATTCTAAAACTATACACAAAGGGTTTATTATGTTTTATGTAGGAATAGATGTTGCCAAAGAAAAACATTATGTTTGTATCTTAGATGATACTAAAGAAATAGCTATAAAACCATTTTGGATTTATTCGGATATTTTAGGGCTTAGAGATTTGAATACTAAGCTTTCTGAACTATCTCTAAACAATAATGATTTTATAATTGGAGTCGAATCAACTGGAACATTTAGTGAAGAACTTTATGAATACCTAAGTGATGCAGATTATAAAGTTATACTTCTTAACTCTTATCAAACAGCTAAGTTTAGAGACTTTAGCACAGGAAGAAAGATAAAAAATGACTCTATTGATGCTTATGTAATTGCTGAGTTATTATCAACTGGTAAATATAAAGAGAGCTTTATATCTAACAATGATTATCAATCACTAAAAGTTCTTGGAAGATTAAAGCCTTCTCTTATGGATAAGATTAAAACTATCAAAAGAGAAATATCAACTGTGGTAGCAACAGTAAATCCAGAAATAACAAAAGTATTTCCAAATATATTTACTAAAACTGCTATAGTAATCATTAAAGCTTATCCAACAGCTGTGGATATTTCTAAAGCTACGCCACAAAAGTTGACTAAGATATTTAGACATATCAAAGGTAACAACTTTAACGATGAAAAGGCTAAGTTATTAATAGAACTTTCCAAATCTTCCATCTACGGTGGTCGTGCTTGCGAAGCAAGAGCTTTAATGATTAGAACTAATGTTAAGATATTAGAGCTTATTTGTCAAGAGAAAGATGAAATTGAAGCCCAAATAAATAGTTTACTCTATAATAAAATAGAAGAAATTGATTCTTCAATTGAAAATATCAAAACCATTCCAGGGGTTTCAGACAAAACAATATCTGCTGTTCTTGGAGAGTGTGGAGATATTAAAAGATTCCCATCTGTAAAATCTTTTATAGGCTACTTAGGACTTTATCCTACTCAATATCAGTCTGGTAACTCTATGAGAGTTGGAAGACTTGCAAAAAGAGGAATACCAATAGCCAAACACGCACTTTATATGGCAGCAGTTGCATCTGTAATACATAACGAACAACTCAGAAAGATATTTAGAGATAAAGTATCAACTGGTAAATCCAAAAAAGAAGCTTTAATTATCATTTCTAAAAAACTAGCAGCAATTATTTATTCTGTTTTTAAATATAATAAGCCTTATCAGCCAAATAGAGTCTTTATTCCATACAAGAAATAATACAAACTTTTTTAGTTTTAGCACTTGTGAAAACAATGGGTTTTTAATGAACACTGACCTTATAATGCATTTATTTTTTATTTGATCATTTGAATATTTTAAAAAATACTCAAATAATGAAACAATAAAGTAATGCCTAAAAGAATAACTATTCGTTTAAGCTATTCTTTATAGGATGGTTTATTTTGTTAAATTCATTATTTATTTGCTCAAGAGCTCTTTTTAATTTTTTTCTTGGCAATGCAATATTCATCCTAAAAAAACCTTCGCCCATATTACAAAAATCATTTCCATTTAATAATCTCACTTTTGCATTTTCTAATAATCTTTTCTCTATTTCATCATTGGATAAATTAAATTCTCTAAAATCCAACCAAATTAAATAAGTTGCATCAGGAATATTAAATTTAATTTTTGATTTTTTATGTAGAAAAAAGTTATTACTGATTAAAATATTATCGTTTAAATATTTTTTCAACTCATTTAACCAATTAATTTGTTTATATGCATTAATTAAGTTAAATTCATTTAACACGTTGACCTTATTATATAGATTAATAGTTAGTTGTTTTTCTATTTTAGACAAATATTCTTTATTTGTTCCTACGATATAGGATAATGTTAATCCCACTAAATTAAAGCTCTTACTGGGAGAATTAAAAGTCAATGTTATATTTGATATATCATCAGAAATACTTGCAATTGGTATATGTTTTAATCTTTGAAATGTTAAATCAGCATGTATTTCATCTGATAAAATAATTAAATTATTTTTTAAGCAAAAGTTACCTAATTCTTTCAATTCCTCGTAAGTCCAAACTTTTCCTATTGGATTATGAGGTGAGGAGAATAACAGTACTTTTGTTTTTTTTGTTAATAAACTTTCTAAGATTGAGAAGTCAATTGAATAATTTCTCTCATATTCCTTTAATGGACATTCAATTACATTTCGATTATTTCTTGTAATTAAATAAAAAAAGGCATGATATTCTGGGGTAAGTAATAATATATCATCATTAATATCTGTCAAACTTTGAATTGCTGATGTTATTGAAGATAGTACAGATTGTGAATACAAAATATTTTCTTTTTTTATATTCCAGTTATACTCTACTTTTATCCACTTTATTATACTATTATAAAAATCTAGACTAATATAAGAATAACCATATATAGATTTTGTCAATTTTAGTACTAAATCATTTCTTAAGTGTTCTGAACTTAAAAAGTCCATATCTGCAACACACATAGGTATTATTTCTTCTGCATTTTTATATTTAGTTGCATTTGTATTCCAACGAATCACTTCTTTATCAAAATTCATATTAATCCCTATAAAATAATATGTAAATTATAATTATTTTTTGTCACATAAATGTCACAATTTTATATTTACTTTTTGTGACAGTTTTTGAAACAAGAGTCCAATATAATAAATTTAGAAGGATATAAATGAATAAAATTAAAATAATGATAATTGAAGATGAAATTTTAATTGCATTAGATATTAAATATTGTTTAGAAAAATTAAGTCTATATCATACAAAGGAAATTAAGTGAATATTGAAATATTAACACAACAAGAACTAAAAATCTTTAATGTTGCGAAATTGTTAAATTACAAAGAAAAAGAGTATTGTTTTGAAATAAAAGATGATTTATTACAAAAACTGAAAGAAAATTATAAAATAGAAAATATTGCGATATTTATTCATCTTTTTGGGTATTTCAAACTTACACATAAATTCTTTAATATAAATGATGATAGTTTAAAATATATATCAAAACGATATGACTTAGTAACCTCTTCAAAAAAGATACCAGAAAGGACTATAAGAACATACAAACGACTTATTAGAGAATATTTCAAAATTAATAGTTATACCGATGATATAAAATTGACCATTCAGAAAGAGGCAAATAATCTCGCTAATAACTTCATCCACAGAAAGAAAATATTTTATATCCTTGTAAATATTTCAACGAAACTAAATATTGAAGTTCCAAGCTATACAGAACTAACTAAAATTATCAATATAGCAATTAATACTCAGAAAAAAGATATTTTAAAAAGATTAGAACCTTTGGTAAAGGATGAAAAATTGAAATTGTTAGATGAATTTCTTGAAAAGGAAAAAGAGTCTAAAAATCGATATAAAGTTGCCTACTTTAGAAAGCTTGAGCACTCCACAGCAAAGAATCAAATGACGCTTAGTTTGGGAAAATTAAATAATATAAAATCTAAATTCAATATGTTAAAAAAGATTATTGACACGATAGGAATAACAGCTAACATAGCACAGTATTATGCTAAATGGGTAGAAAAAGGGCAAACTTCACAACTTAATCAAACAAATATACTCAATCAAAAGTTTACTCTTTTATCATTTGTATATTATCAATATCTCATACGAAATGACAATCTTATTGATAGATTTATTGCTACTGTTCAAAGCTCCAAAAACTCTTCATTTAGAGCTCAAAAGGATTTTGTTTTTGAACTTGAACCGAGGAAAAATCAAATATTAAAATCTCTTGAGAAGGCTACTGTATCAACAATACAGGACATAAAATTGTTCATCAAAGATGAACAATTATCAGCAAATGAAAAAATTACACAAATTGAAAATCTTATAGAAAAGAATGAGCCTATAATCAATAATATACTTTCTGAAAAGAAAGTATTTGATACCATTATTGAAAATAAATACGAATTTATAGAGAAAAAATCTATATCACTTCAGGGTAAACTTTCGGGAATAATCAAAGCAATTGAGTTTGATGATACAACTTCAAAACAGAACATAATTTCTGCGATAAAATATTTTAGAGAAACTTCTAATATTACACATAATGCACCCAAAGAGTTTCTTAGTGATGAAGAAAAAAAAGCAGTTTATGACAGTGGTAAATTTAGGATTTTTCTTTATAAAGCATTACTCTTTTTTCATATAAGTGATGCTATTAAAAATGGTACACTAAATTTAAAATACTCATTAAAATATCGGAATTTTGAAGATTATCTTATTGATAAAGATGAATGGAATAAGAATAAATACAAGCTTCTAAAAGCTCATGAATTAGATGATTTGAAAGATTATGAGGAATTTATAAAACCAGTTAAAGAGAAGCTCGAACAGAGTTTCAAGCAAACAAATGAAAATATAAAAAAAGGTTTTGATACTTATTTTAGAGTAAGTTTAAACAATTTGGTCAAATTGGACATGAACATTAATATAAACTTAAATTATTTTTAAATCTGTATCTGT
>NZ_RCWF01000025.1 GCF_003667345.1 Poseidonibacter antarcticus | reverse complement strand
CTTTAATATTGCAAAAAATGAAACAGTAAACTTCAAACAACCAAGTATAGATTCTATTACTTTAAATAGAGTAGTAGGTAATGAAAGTTCTGTAATAAATGGAGCTTTAAATGCAAATGGTCAAGTATGGATATTAAACTCAAATGGAATACTATTTGGTAAAGATGCAAGTGTAAATACATCAGGAATACTAGCAACTACAGCTGAACTATCTGATAAAGATTTTAATGCAGAAAATTATAACTTTAAAAATAACTCATCAAACTCAGTAGTTAACCTAGGAACAATAGAAGTATCAAATTCAGGTTCTGTAATATTAGCTGCAAGTGAAGTTAGAAACTCAGGAACAATAAAAGCAATAAAAGGAAAAGTACACTTAAGTGCAGCAAGTGAATATACAGTAAACCTAAATGGAAACTCACTAGTAAACCTAATAGTTTCAAAAGGTGTATTAGATGCAATGGTTGAAAACTCAGGAACTATAATAGCAGATGGTGGAGAAGTATATCTTACAACAAATGCAGTAAATGAACTACTAAAAGGTGTAGTTAATAATACAGGTATTATTGAAGCTAATTCTTTAGATGGATTAATGGGGAAAGTGGAACTGTTTGCTCATGGTGGAGAAGTTCAAGTTGGTGGAACTATCACTGCAAAAGATGGCTTTGTGGAGACATCAGGGAAAGATTTTAAAATCCTAGAAGATGCAACTATTAAAGCAGGGGAATGGTTAATTGATCCTGTTGATGTTACTATTGATGCTACACTTGCAAGTACTATTGAAACTGCACTTGATACTGGTGATGTTACTATTGAGACTGATAGTTCTGATTATGCAGATGTAGATACATCATCATATGAAAGCGGAAGTGATGGAGATATTAATGTAAATAGTAAAATAGAATGGAGTACAGTAAATAAACTTACTTTAGATGCAGCAAATGATATTAATATAAATGCAGAAATCACAGCTTCATCTGGACAATTAGCTCTATATTATGGAGATAGTGGTGATTATAATGTAAATGCAAAAGTAAACTTAAGTACTGGTGCAAACTTTTTTACAAAGAAAGGTACTACTGAAACTGATTGGACTGTTGTTACAACAGCAATTGCTGTTGAAGGGATGTCATTAACTGAAAATACAGTTTTAGGTGATGATGTTGATGCTAGTACTATTTTAAATTGGACACCAATCTCCACTTTTAGCGGTAAATTCGATGGACTGGGACATACTATTTCGAACTTAACTATAAATAAACCTGATGAAGATTATGTAGGACTTTTTGGAAGGACAAGTGAGGCAACTATCAAAAATATCGGTGTAGTTGATGTTTCTATAATTGGACAAAATAAGGTTGGTGGTTTAGTCGGTTATACTTATGATTCTACAATAGAAAATTCGTACTCTATAGGAAATGTAACGGGAGTAGGTTATGCAGGTGGTTTAGTCGGTTATACTTATGATTCTACAATAGAAAATTCGTACTCTATAGGAAATGTAATAGGAACAGCGACTGGAAATGCCTACATAGGGGGCTTAGTAGGTTTCAGTTATGGGAGTAGCATTGAAAATACATATGCCTTAGGAGATGTTTCGAGTAAGGGGCATGATACAGGAGGTTTAGTAGGTAGTCTTCAAATTGGATCTATTAAGAATTCATATTCATTAGGAGATATTTCTAGTGAAGGGTATTATACAGGAGGATTGGTTGGTTTTAGTAATGATTCTTCTTCAACTATAACAAACTCATATGCAAGTGGTGATGTTGAGGGGAAAGGGCTTATTGGAGGCTTAATTGGTTATAATTCTTCAACTATAAAAAACTCATTCTATGACAAAGAAAAAAATACAGCTACTATGAGTGATAGTGAAACTTATGGAAAAACAAAAGCCCAAATTATAACTGCACTTGAAGATTTAGCTGGTACTCCTTGGAAAGCTTTAGAAAGTGATAGTAGTGCTGAAGGATATCAATTAGGAAGTCTTCCTTATTTAGAAAATATCACAAGAAATGAAGATATCTCAAAAATAACACTATTTAACAGTGGTTTAGGAACAGATGATTCTCCATACGCAATAACAAACTGGACACAACTACAAAATATAAATAATAGTAATGTTTTATCAGCTAATAAGTATTTTGATTTATCAAATAGTATAGATAAAGATACATCAGATTATACAAACTTAGCAAGTTCGACTGCAAACGATGGGAAAGGTTGGAATCCTTTAGGAGAGGAAGACAATGTATTCAGAGGAACTTTTGATGGACAAAATAATACTATTTCAGATTTAACTATAAATAGAGAAACCGAAGATTTTGTTGGACTATTTGGATTTACAAATGGTGCAAGTATTAAAAATATCGGTATAGTTAATGCTACTATAACTGGACAAGAATATGTTGGAGGATTGGTTGGGTTTAATAATGATTCTTCAACTATAACAAACTCATATGCAAGTGGTGATGTTAGTGGTGATACTAGTGCTGCTGGAGGATTGGTTGGTCTTAATTATGATTCAACTATAACAAACTCATATGCAAGTGCTACTGTTAGTGGTATTGAAAGAGTTGGAGGATTGGTTGGGTTTAATAATTCTTCAACTATAACAAACTCATATGCAACAGGCTCTGTCTCAGGGTCACAAATAGTTGGAGGATTGCTTGGTGGGAATTCTAGCTCAACTATAGAAAATTCATATGCAAGTGGTAATGTTGTAAAGGGGATAAAGGGTGGTGGAGGATTGGTTGGTGTTAATGATGATGAGTCAGAAATCACAAATTCATTCTACGATAAAACAGAAAATCCAGATATGCCAGATGAAGAGATATCTGGAGTAACAGGAAAAACCACAAAAGAGTTAAGCTACGGACAAACATTCAAAGATGCCTCTTGGGACATAGTTGCAGATAGTGCAGTAAAATCTGCAACACCAGTTATAAAATATGATTCAGTAAATGATAAATATTATTGGGCAATAGCACCATTAGCTTTATCATATACACTATCAACAGACCAATCAAAAACATATGATGGAGAAACTAAAAAATTAAGTGATTTATATAAAAATGTTTTTGGAAAAGATTACTCTTTTATAACAGGATATAAATTCCAAGAAGATAATAAAGATGTAACAGGATATAAAAATGCTGGAACATATGAAGATATAAAAGTTGTATTAGATGGTGAAAATACTTTCTTAACTATTAAAGACTCTAGAAATGTAGATGGAACATATGTAATTGATAAGAAAGCCTTAAGCGTATCAAACTTAACAGTTAAAGATAAAGTATATAATGGTACAACATCAGCAACACTTTCAAATAATGGAACAATAAATAAATTAGCAGATGATAGTGTTACTCTTTCAACAACTGCAACATTTAATAATAAAAATGTAGAAGATACTAAAACAGTAAATTTAGATTATACATTAAGTGGAGATGATGCAAGTAACTATTCATTATCAGATGCAACAAATGTAGCAACAAGTGCAAAGATAACAGCAAAAGATATAACAGCAATAACAGATATCACAGCTTCAAATAAAACTTATGATGGAACAACAGATGCAAGCTTAGTTACAAGCTCAGCAAAATTCACAGGAATAATTGAAGATGATACATTAAATGTAGCAACATCAACAGGAAAATTTAGTGATAAAAATGCAGAAGATGATAAAACAGTAAATATTACAGGTTTAACTTTAGGTGGAACTGATTCAGGTAATTATAATTTAAAATCAACAACAGCATCAACAAAAGCAGATATTTCAAAAAGAGATGTAACAATAAATGCAAGTACTACAAGTAAAATATATGATGGAACAACAAATGCTACAGTTACCCTTTCAGATGCAACACCTTCAACTAGAGCAATTGCACCAACAGGAATAATATCAGAAGATACAGTAAGTATTACAGGAACATCAACATTTAGTGATAAAAATGTAGGAACAAATAAAACTGTAACAACAAGTTTATTATCATTAAGTGGAACAGATGCAGGTAATTATAATATTACTAATACAGATAAAAAAGTAACATCAACAGCTAATATTACAGCAAAAGATATAACAGTAAGTGCAAATGATTTAACAAAAGTATATGGACAAGAAGATGCAACTTTAACTTACACAACAGATGGATTAGAAACAGGTGATAAATTAACAGGAACTTTAAAAAGAGAAGCTGGTGAAGATGTTAATTCAGCAGGATATGCAATCACACAAGATACAACATTAACAAACTCAAACTATACAGTTACATTCACTAATGGAAAATATACAATCACTCCAAAAGCTTTAACAGTAACAAACTTAACAGTTAAAGATAAAACATATGATGGAACAACTAGCGCAACACTTTTAAATAATGGAACAATAGATAAATTAACAGGTGATAATGTAGTTTTCACAACAGCAGCAACTTTCAATAATAAAAATGTAGAAGATACAAAAACAGTAAACTTAGATTATACATTAAGTGGAGATGATGCAAGTAACTATACTTTAGCAGATGCAACAAGTGTAGAAACAAATGCAAAAATTACAGCAAAAGATATCACAGCAATAACAGGTATCACAGCCGAAAATAGAACATATGATGGAACAACAGATGCAACATTAAAAACAACAAATGCAAAATTCACAGGAATGATTACAACTGATGAATTGAGTGTAGGAACATCAACAGGAACATTTGTAGATAAAAATGTAGCAGAAAATAAAATAGTAAATATTACAAACTTAACACTTTCTGGAGATGATAAAGATAATTATAATCTTAAGTCAAGTACTGTAAGTACAAAAGCAACAATTAATAAAGCAGATGCAACAGTAACAGCTGCTTCTGATTCAAAAACATATACAGGATTAGAACAAACAGTATCAGGATTTACAGCAAGTGGATTAGTAAATGGTGAAACAATTGATGTACTTGATAATGTTACAGCAAGTGCAAGTGGAATAAACGCAGGAACATATACTGCAATTGCCTCTGGAAGTGATGAAAACTATAATCTAACATTTAAAGATGGAAGTTTAATAATCACTCCAAAAGCAATAACAGTAAGTGCAGATGATTTAACAAAAGTATATGGAAGTTCAGATGAAACTTTAACTTATTCAACTAATGGATTAGAAACAGGTGATACATTAACAGGAACTTTAAAAAGAGTAGCTGGTGAAAATGTAGCAGAATACGCAATCACACAAGATACAACTTTAGCAAACTCAAACTACACAGTAACATTCACAGATGGAAAATATACAATCACTCCAAAAGCAATAACAGTAAGTGCAGATGATTTAACAAAAGTATATGGAAGTTCAGATGAAACTTTAACTTATTCAACAGATGGATTAGTTGGAGAAGATACATTAACAGGAACTTTAAAAAGAGTAGCTGGTGAAAATGTAGCAGAATACGCAATCGCACAAGATAC
>NZ_RCWF01000024.1 GCF_003667345.1 Poseidonibacter antarcticus | reverse complement strand
TATAGAGGCTTTAAAATCTAGTTTAAGCTATATTTAAAATTCTTTGTCGCATTTTTCCCAAATATGTAAAGGTATTCGAATATCTTATGCTTTTGCTTTACTACATGGAAAAACAAGAAGAGGTGCATTAGTCTTTGATGTTGCTGACTTAATTAAAGATGCAATATGCCTTCCTTTTTCTTTTTATTGTTCCTATAATGGAGTAACAAATAGTGATTTTAGAAAAAGGCTTATTGAGATGATACATAAAGAGAAGATACTAGATAAACTATTCTTGCAAGTAAAAACCATTGCTGTAGGTGATTCAAATGTATAAAATAAATATTGTCTCAAGATGTCAAAAAAATGCTCTAAAAAAAACAAGAGCAATTGTAGATTTGTATGCAAAAAGAATATCTGATAAGACATGGCAATGTAATATAACTAATGAAGGACTTCAGAATCTTGTTTCCCATTTAAGAAAAGAGGCAAGAAGAAATACTTCTGTATCAATTTATATTTTTAAAGAAGGAGTAATGAAACTATTTGTAATTATAGGGAACAAAAACAAGTTCGGAATAGATGGTTCATGCCCTGTTTCTACAAGCGATATTTCAAGCCATGACAAATACTTCAAAAGCAGTGGAAATAAAAACATCTCAGAATATAAACAATTATTGAATCTAATAGGATATTCTCACGATTTAGGAAAAATGAGTAATTATTTTCAAAAGTTTTTATCAAATCCAAAAAAGCCAAATAAAGACCTGCTTCGACATGAACTATTAAGTGTTCTGTTTTATTTAATAAATGAAGAAGTAAAACAAGGTACCGATACAAAAGACTTTATATCTAAAGAACTTGCAAAAATTAAGTCTAGTGAAACTAAAAAGTTTTCAGAAATATCCTTTCCAGAGAATAGCATTCTAATAGCTACAGTATTAACTCATCATAAAATATTAGGATATTCTGGGAATATCATCAATCTAAAAGAACATATTAGAGATTTTGATGATATAAAAGATAAATTTGATGTTGATTTTTGCATGAAACACTTAAATCATTCAGATACAAAATATATTCTTCAACGATTTTTCAGTTTAAAAAAAGACTTGGAAGATAAAAATATTTTTTTCAAGCTCAACAGAGGTCATTTTATTTATTTTAGATTAGCGTTAATGCTTTCAGATCATTTTGTATCTTCAAGAGTAAACAAAAACAAAAAGCGTCACAACAAAGAACTACTAGCAAAAAGTATAAGCTATGGAGGTGAGTCTTTAAAAGCTCACCTATCAAGAGTGGGAAAAGTAAGTTCTATTATTATAGAAGACTTTACAAAAATAAGAAATAAATTAAGTCATATTTATAAAAATGAAATTAATGAAAAAATTTTTATCCCATCTAGAGGCAAATTCTTGTGGCAAAATAAAGCATTAAAACAATTAAAACAATCGTCAATAAATAAAAAACCAAATTTAGTATTTCTTGCTTCGTCAACGGGGAGTGGAAAAACAATTACAGGTATTAAAATAGCTGCTATGCTTTCTGGAGATTCTGGCATTAGATTAAGTGTTGCGTTAGGATTACGAACTTTAACTACACAAACAGCTAAGGTTTATGAAGACTTTATCAATAGAGATAATATTGCTACACTAATAGGTTCAACAGATGCTTTAGAACTGAATAAAAAATTAGAAGAAGAATGTATAGAAAATGATAAGGTTGATTCTTATGAGAATATAGATTTAGATGGAGGACTGAGAAGTTCAAACTTGCCAAAATATATTAAAACACAAGCTTATAATCGAAAAAGAGAGACATTAATAGATACTCCTGTTCTTATTTCAACTATTGATTATTTAATAAAAGCCACTGACTGGAGAAAATCTAATCACATATTGGCACAATTAAGACTAATGAGTTCTGATTTAATAATTGATGAAATTGATATGTATGGCACTGAAGATTTTAAATCAGTGACTAGAATGATATATCTATGTGGACTTTTTGGGAAGAATTTAATCATAACTACTGCGACATTATCAAAAGAAGTAGCGACTGCTATATCAGATGCTTATTATGAGGGCAATAGAGATTTTTCTTTATATGAGGGAGTTAATAGAGATTTTAATGTTCATTTGCTTAGTGATTTCATAAATGAATCATATTCTACTGAAAACATAGAAAAACTAGAAGTAAAAGATAAGCTAAAAGGTAGTATCGAAAAGTTATCAAAGGACATAGAAAAAAACGATTGGAATAATAAGGCTGTCATTTTTGATAATACTAGTCTTTCAGATTATGTCGAAAACAGCATAGAACTTCATCATAAAAATAAATATAGCTATAAGGATATACAGACTTCAATTGGCTTAGTTAAAGCAAATAGCATAAAAGATGCTTATAAAATTGCTAATGAATTTAATAATCAAGCAGAGGATTTAGACAAACAAAATATAAGATTAAATTTAATGTTTTATCATGGAAGACTTCTTTTAGGGACAAGGATTTTTTTAGAAAAGAAATTAGATGAAGCACTTTATAGAAAAGGAAAAATAGACCCTTTCTTAGATAGTAGTATTATTAAAGAAGCTTACAATAAAAAAGATGAAAACACGACAGATATTGTAAATATTGTTATAAGTACAGGAGTAGAAGAGGTAGGTAGGGATCACGACTTTGATTGGTGCATAGTAGAGTCTACATCGACAAGGTCAATTATTCAAATTTGTGGAAGAGTACGAAGACATAGAGAAGAAAAAGCTATAAATACAAATGTAATAGTAATGAAGAATACTTTTAAGCAGCTATCAGAAAAGCAAGATTCTAAAATGTTTAACATTGTAGATTATAAATTGAATTCATCTTATATAATGTCACCTCAGAAAGATACTTTACCTTTTATTGAAAATAACCAAATAGAGAGTGAAATGAATAGCTATTTTAATAATAAACTATTTGCAAAGAGTAAACACACTAGCTTTATAAGTAATAGATTTTTTACAGAATGGAGAGCAGGAAGTTTTCAATTTCAAATGATACTAGCAAGAGATGATACATTGAAAATAATTGATAAAGAAAATGTTTTAGTAGAGATAGATGATAGTAGATATACTTATATAGAAGTAAAAGAAAAATTTAACTATATGAATGATTCAAATATAGAAGACATACTGGATAAACTTTTAAATGTATTAGAATTTAGTGAAGATGATTTTGAACAGAGATTTAGAAGTATTGCTATTCCAGATTACATCTTTAAGTCTCCCAATACATTATTAAGCAAGGTTTATGGGATAGTTTAATATTATTTTGCAATCTATATTTCAATAATTTTACCTGCCACTGCATAAGTGGTTTAAAATAATTATGATTGAATTATAGATTCTTTATTGCTATTTATTAACTCCTAAAAACTGGAGAGGTAACTAAAATTCGAGAGTGTAAAATGAACTCGTATAAAAAAATAAGCTAAAATTCACTCTAAGTCTTTTAATTAGGAAAGTGTAGCCTCATAATCCTTTTTTTATGATATTTTAATAAGTATGTTATACCTACATAAACAAAATTGCAATATAACTTTATCTATTTTGAATTATTATAAAACAAGATGAAGATATCTTTTAATTATAAACCACCTCAATCTTACAATCTAAAATATCACAAACTAATAAAGCAAATGCAAAATCAAATCTAGTCGGATAAGGAAGCAACCTCACAGTCACTCCCTCTCCTAAGAACTGTACATTCCACTTTCACGGTATACGGCTCAAGCATTAATAACTAAATTTATTGCGAAGTTTTAGGGAAATATATCGTTTAGTAAAGTATAAATCATCATCTTTATTATAAGGGTTAGCAGTTGCTTGCTACTATTTTAATATGTTTAAGTAATAGCAGGACTTCAAGCAGCACGTGCAAGAGGTAGAAGGGGTGGAAGAAAATTTAATCTTACTAAATCTCAAGTAAGACTTGCCCAAGTATCAATGAAAAATAGAAATACAAGTGTTGTAGAACTTTGTAAGGAACTAAAAATTACAAGAGTTACTTTATATAAGTATGTATCTCCAGAGGGTGAAATTAGAGATTATGGGAAGAGGGTCATTGAAAATAGAATTTAAGCCATATTTAAAATGCTTTAACTTGAATAAATGTTATAATAATTAAAATAATTTAGGCAAATAATGAAAAAGATATTATACATCGTGTTAATTGTAATTATAGCAAAATATGGTTATGACAGTTATATAGAAAAAAAAGAAGAAAAAAGAATAGCTAATAAAATTAAAAAAGTAGATGATGAAATTAAAACGTCTCTTCGTGGTATTTCATCTAAAATTAAAAATTATAAAATATTATATGCTGGTAAAATAAGAAGTGATATTAATGACTATTATATTCAAGGAAAATTAAAAGATGGAAAATTATTCAGAGCTTATATTCAATATAATGGAAATAATAATGGAGTTCAATACTCATCATATGGACTAAGAAATTGTTGGGGATCTTTCCTTAATCCAAAATATAGCTTATGTGACAATTGAAATTAATAATTATTTATAAAATATTCTAAAGGATGCTTAAATAAAAAATATATTTTTTATTTTGTTTTTAGTAACAGTTGCTTTTGGACAAACATATGAAGATGGTTATAAAGCTGCTTAGAAAGATGTACTTGAAGAAAGTGAATTAAGAATTGAAACATTAGAAATTATTGAAAAAATAAATACTACAACTGGGGGAGTGTTCATTAATCTCGTATCCTAAAGATCAGTTATGAAAAAGACTGGTATTGTAAGAAGTACTATATGGCTTTGGGTTAGTGATGAGAAATTTCCTAAACATATTAAATTAAGTCCTAGAATTACAGTATGAAGGAAAAACTATATAACATTGTAATATCATTTGACATATTATGTTTAATATGATATAAATAGTGTTAAATGAAGAAAGGAATAACTTATGACAAAAACTATATATAAAAAAATATCATTATCAGAAATACATAAAGAAGCATTAACAAAAGCTACAAGTGATGTATATTTAAGAAAAGTTGAGTCTTCAGATTCCCAAAGAAGAAGTAGATTTAAATCAATAAGAAGAAAAACTAATACAAAACTATGTAGTGCCATGGCAAGAATATAAAGATATTATCATTGACAGATGAAGAATACTATCAATCACTTGAATTAACACAATTAACGACTTTATTAAAGGATTATGAGGAAGTAAAGGTTTTGAAACTACTTGAAACTTTTACTTGTAGTATTAATGAAGACTTACAAAACTTTTTACATAATAAAAACAAAGCAATAAGACTTGAAAAGAGTCATGTAACAAGAACATATTTATATACTGCTATAACGGAAAATAATAACCCAGTTATTGTCGGTTATTTTACAATTAGTTTAAAAGTATTAGAAACAAATGGTCTATCAAAATCTATAATTAAAAAATTAGATGGCATAGACAAAGCAAGAAAACATATCCCTTGTTATTTAATTGCACAATTAGGTAAATCAACAAACTGTTCATCTAAAATTGGTCAGTTTATGTTAGATGAATCAATAGAGACAATAAAAGAAACTAATTCTATTATAGGAGGGCGTTTTATAATTCTCGACTCTGTAAATCAAGAAAAAGTTATATCTTTTTATGAAAAGGAACCTAATTCTTTTATTTTATTAGATGAAAAAGATAAGAGTAAAGAAAATCTTAAAATGTATTATCCTTTAATTTAGGGCTATATTTAAATAATAGCACTATATAGGGTGTAAATCCATATTTCCTTTTTATCGGCAATACCCTTTAAATCTAGCTTAAATTTAGATATATGGAATTGTTAGATCCCATATATCATCGACAATGAACAAAATTATTTTTCAGGACTGATAGTATTCATAAATCCTTTTGTCTCTTCAAGAGCAATTAAACGATGAATTCGTTTTGAATAGCTTTGGAAGTCGTATATTCCAAATAAATTAATGTGAGACCAGGCAACAATTGAACTATTTTTGAGAGCATCTAATATCTCATCTTTTTCTTTTTGGGTCGGGGCTTGTTGTAATTTCTTTGTGATATAGTCGGATAAGGAAGCAACCTCACAGTCACTCCCTCTCCTAAGAACCGTACTTGCTACTTTCACAGCATACGGCTCAAGCATTAATAACTAAATTTATTGCGAAGTTTTAGGGAAATATATCGTTTAGTAAAGTATAAATTATCATCTTTATTATAAGGGTTAGCAGTTGATACTATTTTAATATGTTCAAGTAATGGCAAAGCCGATAATCTTGCTACATACTTAATACCATTTGATAAAGTTTCTGATTGATAGTTAGGTGATAGTTTAAAATATTTTTTATAATATTTCATTATTTCTCGCCTTTGATGAAGTCTTTTGACCCAGTTAAAAGATTTGTACCAAATATATCGGTCTAGTAGTGAGAATATAACCTTTGAATTAACAAATCTATAATAGTAAGCCCAACCTTTTATTAAAGGGTTTAGTTTATCAATTAATAGTTCTAAAGGTGAAGAGTTATGTTGTTTAAATATCTCTTTGATTTTAGATTTAAAAGATTTTATTCCATCTTTACTTGGTTTTACTATCACTTTATTATTTGGATATTTTCTGAAATTAAAACCTAAGAAGTCAAATCCTTTTCGTATATGAGTAATAAAAGTTTTCTCTTTAGAAAGCTCTAGTCCTCTTACTTGTAAAAATATTTCTATATCTTTTTGAAGTAAACGAAGATTTTTCGGGTTATTGCTGATGATTACAAAATCATCGGCATATCTTACAAAATTAAAATGATTACTGTATCGATATAAAATGACACCATCTTTCATCTTTTGGAATTTCTTTCTATGACTTTTAGCTATTTCTTCAATCCCATCAAGTACCATATTTGCTAGGATTGGAGATATAGAATACCTTTACATATTTGGGAAAAATGCGACAAAGAATTTTAAATATAGCTTAAACTAGATTTTAAAGCCTCTATAAGGACATTCCCTTTACTTAGATTCTTTCCAAACTCATAAAACCATTTCTCGTCCAAATATAGAGTGATTTTTTAGCTAATCATTGATAATACTTTTTTATCTATTTTTGTAAAATCATAAGTACCATAAAAATTGATATGACTCCAGTGAACTATTGAACTGTTCTTTAGTGCTTCTATGATTTCATCCTTTTGTGTTTGTGATGAAGCTAGTTGCAATTTTTTGTTGATGTATAAGTAGTTCCAAAGTATGACAGTATTTTGAATAAGTCTTTTGCAGTTATTTGCAATATTTTGTTCCTCTTGTGATGCAAATATAAACTCTGCATTATTTCTAAAGAATACTGCTTTAGAAAATTTATTTGAAGCCTCTACTTTATTAAGTTGTTTCTCAATTCTTTGGCGAAGTTCTACTGGAGATATTATTATTGTAAGCGAACTTTCTCTCTTAGGCAGAAGTATGTTGGAGATTATGGAGATACTATCTATAGCATCTCAAAAAGAAATAAAAATATACGCAATAAAAGGCAATTGGAATCTTGATGATTCTATTCAAAGTAAAGTTATGGCAATGGCATTTGCTATTGCATCGGAAATCGAAAGAGATTTTATTTCAATTCGTACAAAAGAAGCATTACGAGTTAAAAAGGAAAATGGGATAAAACTTGGTCGTCCAAAAGGACCAGGGAAAAGTAAACTTGATAAATTTAAACCTGAAATTGAGGCTTTACTATCAAATGGATCAACACAAAAATTTATAGCAAATAGATATAACACTACAGAAGCTAATCTTTATAACTGGCTCAAACGCCATAATCTAAAAAGGTCTAAATTAAGCAATATTTAAGAGTCGTGTCGCATTTTGTACCTTTTTGTAAAGGTTACCTTATTAATAAAGCAACTATGTCTAGGTTATTTGGATGTAACTTTTTTAGTATTTATAATAAGTTAGAAGTATAATATTAAACAATCTTTTATTTATTTTTTAGATCAATTATTTGTGTAAATTTTTTACAATTCTTATAATATATACATAATTTTTAAATAATATTTGTTTAATTATAATTTTTTATTATATTATAATTAAAATAGATGATTAATTATTATAATCTTTAAATAAAGGTAAATTATGAAAGAAAAAGATTTTTTTAATAAGAAATCACAAGTTTATGAGAATGATGTTAAAAGAGTAGACAATGTAAAAAATATAGCTTTAGGAATAAAGAAAGCAATTAATTTAAATTCAAATCATGTTTTTTTAGATTTTGGTTCTGGTACAGGTTTATTAACTGAATATATTTCAAAAGATATAAAAAAAATTATTGCAAATGATATTTCAAAGACAATGAATCAAAAGCTAGAAGAAAAAATCAAGGAAAAAAAATTCATATGTGATGTAGAAATTGTATCAAAGAATATAATATTTGAAGAAATATCAGTAGAACCTTTAGATGGAATAATTTCTTCAATGACAATACATCATGTTAAAGATGTAAAATCTCTAATGGGAAAATTTTTAAAAATGTTAAAAGCTGGAGGAATTATTGCACTTTCTGACTTAGAACTGGAGGATGGAAGTTTTCATACAGAAGATACAGGAGTTTATCATTTTGGTTTTGATAAAGAGTATTTCTTTAATCTTGCAAAAAGTATTGGTTTTGTAGATTTAAAAATTGAAACAGTAAGTGTTGCAGAAAAACCTTATGGAAAATATCCTATATTTTTACTAACTGGTGTAAAGCCTTCTTAAATATTTTATTAAGAGATATATTTTGAAAGTATTATTTTTATCTTTATTTAGTTTTCTTTTTGCTGAAATAAAATTAGATAAAAATAGAAGTAGAAAAAATATACTAATTGATTCATATATCTATATTGATAGTAGTAGAAAAATTGATATAAAAGATATTAAAGAAAATAGAATAAACTTCTCAAGAAATTATAAAGAATATTTAGAATTTGGATACTCTCCTAATTTTAATGTATGGATAAAATTTGATATTTTTAACAATACTGAAAAAAAACAAAAAAAAATCATTGAATATGCTAATCCTTTAACTACAAATATAGAATTCTATAATTTAAAAAAGAATATAATTATGGAACTATTGCTATCACATTTCATGGAATACTTGATGATAATTTAAATATAGAAAGAGAATATCC
>NZ_RCWF01000023.1 GCF_003667345.1 Poseidonibacter antarcticus | reverse complement strand
AAGATGATGATTTATACTTTACTAAACGATATATTTCCCTAAAACTTCGCAATAAATTTAGTTATTAATGCTTGAGCTGTATACCGTGAAAGTGGCAAGTACAGTTCTTAGTTGAGGGAGAGACTGTGAAGTGATGTTCTTATCCGACAAACTTGTGATCAAAGTTTTGAATCCATAGAAATTGTCTATATTTACGAAAGAGGATTATTTAAATATTTTATTAGTATAATATTAATAAAAGGATAACAATGAAAATATTGTCAGTTATTGAAAAGAATATTCAGCCTAAAGATTACGGATCTTGGAATAGTAACATGCAAGTGATAGAAACTGATGAAGGTATATATATTGATAACCTTGTTGGAAAATCATTTGGTCAATTTCCCTGTGGTTATAATTGGTCTCAACATATTGAAGGAAGTGAAAGTATTGATCATTTAAACATAAAAATACGAACATCTCGTGGGTATAAATGGCTAAATATGGGTTAATCCAAATTTTTAAAATATCATTGACATTGATTTGACTCAAAATTAACTTTTTTATACTTTCTTGAGTAAGAACCATAAAAATAATTTACTTGTCTAGGAAGTGTTAGAAATTCTCGTATAATAAAATATTGGAAATATGATACTATACAAGAATTTATAACAGTCTCCTTGTCTCTTTATAATTTAAATTTATCAATAGTCTCATCACATCTTTTTAATTTTATTTCTTTTACACCTATAGTTTGAATTGAACTCTCACTTAATGGAATAATGCCATATAGACTGTCATGTAATTGCATAAGAGATAACATTTCTTCTAATCTTTTTGTTTTATTATATTCAAGACAATATTCTTTTGCTTTTTCTAAAGATATTCTTTCTGATCTTGAAGTATCTATTGTTTTTACTTTTTCATTATCACTAAGTCTATCATTTATATTTTTCTGTGCAAAACTTATGTATTCAATATCACTAGTATTAGTTTTAGTCAAATTATCTATTAATGAAACACCTGTACTTCCAATCCCTATTACTGCTATTTTTGGTTTTTTCAAAGTTTTATCCTTATTATTTTAACACATTAATATCTTACAACTACTTTCTTAGCAGGCATATTCTTACTTGCACTAACTACGGCCATGTCAACACCTCTCGCTAATAAATACCATGCAAATATAGGCCCAAGTACTACAGCATAAGCTAATCTTGATGCTAACATTACACCTGAATCTCCAACAATTTTCACTATAGCCCTCTCATAATCTTCATATGATATTTTTCTTCTAAAATAAGCCATTGTAAATGGCCATATTGCAGCTACAGTGCCAACTGTAACGCCGCCAATCACAACATGAGTAGCATCAACTTGTTCTATAGAATTAATAAGCTCATCAATTTTATCTTCTGTAATATACTGTAGTGTTTCATGTTCAAATCCTGAACCAAAAACATTTGGATTGTCTGCATAGAATGCAGCAGCTTCATCTGTTGTCATTATTGGTAAATCGGGATACTTATCAAGTGCATGTTCAATAATACTAGTATCTCCAGCTCCTGTAGCTTTAAGAGATACTTCCAATGTTTCTTTCGTCTCTGTATTCGTAAATACTATATCCGATCCTGGAAAACTTTCATCTTCATGCATTTCTGCATTCCACTCATCATTATCTTCATTTTCAGCATTAGTTACCATTATTTCAAACATCTTACCTTTTATTGTACTTATTGCACCTTCTAATGCTTCGCTATCATATTCTTTGAACCTATCTGCAATTTCAATAACTGTTGTATCTTCATTAAACTGTGCGGACCAACGCAATCTAATGGCTTCTATGAATACATCGCCAAGTGGTCCTTGAAGTTTTTCATGTTGGTCTGATAATAAATACGCCATCGATACATTAGCAAACATTTCACCATTAATAATTTTTTGCTCTTGAACTAAATCACCACTTATCCATTGTTTAAAACGCTTACCAAATAACTTCATATTATCTATGGTTAATGTAGTTTTTAATACTTCAAATTGATAGGAAAAGATTTGTTTTGTTTTAGTGCCTACCTCAAGCAATGTTCTTAAGGGTATAGAAAAACTTCCACTTCTTTTTGTTTCTTTAAATCCAACCCAAAATAGTACACCTACTAAATTTGTTACTAGTAGTTCAGCGACAATAAGAGGATTAACCATTGGAATAACAGAAAATAAAGAAAATCCAAAACTAAGTAAGTGTTTAAATCCAAAGAGTACGGTAAAGCCAATAGCACTAAGCATTCCAAAGTACTTAAATATTTCAGATGGTGTTTTTACTTTTACTCCCACATGTTTAGCTATAGCATAAGCCATCCAAGCTTCTAGTGCCATTGATACATATACACCAACTCCCATTTGACCAGGAAGTCCAGCTAGAACGGCATTAATAATTGCAACTTGAGTTATTGTTGCATATACATCTTTATCTATGGTATTATTGGGAATAGTGAATACACCTGTAAATGGTTCAAAAATAAAATCTCTTAATTTTTTATCTTCGAATAATTGTCTTATTTTTTCAAAATTATCTTCGAACCATTGTTTAGCATCTTTATAATATGTTTTATAATTATTGAGTTTTGAATTTATTGATGTCATAAAACCTCTTTATTCAGATCTATTTATATCTGAGATTAGTTTCTTAAAGATTTATAGAGCCAAGTAAAACCAGAATGACTTTCTGTTCTATATTCATCTTCTTTTAGTTCTTTATTAATTTCTTTTTTCCATTCATAGCCATTTTTATTTCTTTTATTAGGTAATTCGGCAATAAACTCACCTTTAGTTGTTACTATAGATTGCATATCATCATTCCAATATTTACATAATGTTTTACCTTTTACTATCTTTACATTAATAATTCTTATGACAGCTTCTGTACATTTAGTTTGAGTTTCTTTAACTATTTGAACTCGTATCGATTCTTGTATTAATGATTCTGATTCATTAGATAAATCAGCATAAAGTGATATATCACTTCTAATATTTGTATTTATATAAATACCCATTTCTCTATTATTAACCTGACTAAACTCATAAAGATTAAGACTTGTTATAATTGCTTCTGATTCGTTAAAATAGCACTTAGCATGAAGATCTTTATTTACATATATCTTACTTACATAGTCAGCAAAGGAATCTATATTTTTTTCTTCTCTACATACAATAGTAATCTCTACTCCATTACTTTTCTGTTGTTTGAGAATATTTTTAATTTTGTCATGAATTTTAATGTAAGGAGTAATTAAAACTATTTTATCTTTGGCATTTTTTAAAATATTTTCCAGGTAGAAATTTAATCCTGTTGTAGTTAAAAATTTCATAGTTCATTATTCCTTTTTATGTGTATTTATCTATGAGACTATTAAGTTGTTGTTTCGTAACTATATCCTCCCCAGAAGAATTTACTTTTCTATTTATTTTTAAAGACTCGGCTCTTTCATATTCGAATGTTTGAAAATGATGATAAACAGAAATAATATTAGTTAGTTTTTTTAGAATCTTTTTAAAAGACAAGTCTTGTTTTTGTAAGATATAACCAATTAATAATCTATTTGAAGCAAGTGGAATTCTATCACCATTATCTTCAAAAAGTTTTTTTGCTGATGAAATCTTATTATTCTTTTTAACTTTATCATCTAATATATTGAAATCAACTTTATTTTCAATATATGAGTACCATTCTATATCAAATATATATAAATCTTCTTTATCTTCAATATTGAGCATCGTAGTATTTGTTGCTTTAATAAACTCCAAATATTTTCTTCTATCATCAAAAGCTTTACCACCAAAATCAATATAAATACGTAAATTATCTGGTGTAGCAAGAATAGAAACCGATGCAAATTCTATTTTTGTTCTCCCTCCATGATTTCCAGAAGTAATTGCTAACCAAACATATGCACTAGTTGAATTTATAGCAGAGATATTATCAACTGATAATGAATGTTTTGTTAATTCTTTTTTTGTGCTAATATAATTTGCTAACTCAGTAAATTTTTCTGCCATTTTATATAAGTTATTAAAATCATTTAATTTAATACTTCCAGAATGAATACCTGTTCTATTTGTTTCTTCAAAATAATTGGTATCAATTACTTCAAAATCTCTGATCCAAATATACGCAGTTTTTAGGTCTAATTGTTTGATTTCCGTATCACACTTTAAATATGATTCATTATCTAACCCATCCCAAATAAAGTATACTAAATTCAAAATATAATATATATTATCACTTGAGTATTTATAACCATGTACTATTTTATTACGTATTAGTCTTAGCTCATCTAAGTCTGATTGTGAATATATTAATCCAGAATAATTTAACTTATTGATCTTATCATATAAACTATCTTCTTTAGAATCAGGGACATTTTGTTTTTCTAACCATAAATCAACAATAAGTTCTAATAAGTTAGAAGCAATATGCGCGGATTGAATAATTTTTTCTGTACGATACAAAGCAACACAAAATTTTGCAATTCTTTTAAGTTCATCTTCAGATGCGATAAGCATAAGATTTTCTCCAATTCAATTTTATTTATTATACATCAATCCAATTCTAAATATGTTATGATATTTACTTAGAATTTAAAAATATCTAAATTTAAATAACAAGTTCATAATACTCTAACTTTTGGAGAATATTCAAAAATCCAACTCTTTATGGAACAAGCTTTTCATTAGTAAAAACTGCTTCAAGAATAAGAGGTTGAGACTATTCAAAATTTAATCTTCTAATTTCACTTCCCACCCCAATAGAGTGTGAATATATTATTAAAGTATCTTATTTTGATATAAAACTAATTATGATCATGAATAATATAATTAAATAAAACATCCTCTACTATATGACTAATTTTAAAATTAACTTTTACTACTGAAACTTTTTTGTTATCATTTATATCCATAGTAGTTTGTTCAAAACTATTATCAATTGGTTTCAAATCTCCAATATAATAGAATTCAAGTCCTTCATCATTACTCTTCTTTATAAATAAAGGTATATGTAGATTCTTATTATTTCTTATAGTTAGAATATCTGGACTTGTTAATTTACGTTTACTTTTTGACATCCATGTAAAGGTACTGTTATTAATAAAATCATCTTCATATTTAGTAGTATCTGAGATATCCTCTTCCTTATGATAATTAACAAAAAGCGGACAATTCGTTTTATCCTGACTTATAATATAGCCACCAACATTTTGTGCTAAAGGATTTTGTTCCCAATTTAATATTCTAAAGACATCTTTTCTAGAATATTTCTGATACAAATGAAAACCATTATTAAATATTGATTCACTATTCTTTTTACTAAATAAACTTATTGAATAATCAATGCTATCCATAAGAAATTCTTTACATATATCATTACTACTTATTAAAGTTAGATCAACTCCCATACTTAATGTATCTTTATCTAATACTATAATATTGTACTTATATTTATTTCTAACACTTATTAGTTTTTTATTTTCTTTTTCTGTAATAAAACTTAAATTAAGATTGTGAATTGATGAAAGGATAGTTTTATTACTTGTTTCATAATTAAATAAACTATAAATATGATCTTTCACTTGAGTAACTGTTATACTTTTATTCTTTAATAATAGTTTTAAAATAATTGTTTCTTCTATACGCTTAGCATTATTTATTTCTGAATAGAAATATTCTAATAATTTTAGTTCTCTAGAATTACTATTCAATTTATTTTTTATGTCATCTTCTATTGTTAGCACAAAATTAAGATATGATTTAGAGTAACTAATATAAGCAAAAGGATCTCGTTGTTTATGATTTATAAAATCCATCATCATAGGAATATTCCCTAGTCTGAACTTAAGTAATTCATAATCATTAACCAAATCTTTTCTTAACTGCATATTTGAAGCATCAATTGATTTATAAATTAGGTCTAAAGAAATTCTATCAAAATTTATAGTAGAAGATCCAGGCAATGTGTTCCTAGATAACAACTTTCTGATAGTATCTTTATTATACGAAGTGTCTCCATATAGAGCAATTGGAACTAAATAGTTATTACTATAATTTCCAATGAAGTCAATTACTGTTAAATATTCCTTATTCTTAACTTTTCTTAAACCTCTACCTAATTGCTGAACAAATATTATTGCAGATTGTGTTGGTCTTAACATTACAATTTGATTTATTTTAGGAATATCTATCCCTTCATTAAAGATATCAACAGTAAAGATATAATCAATTTTATCCTTAGTTGAACTCTCTAACATTTTAATTGCATTCTCTCTTTCAGTTTCAGTATTTGAACCAGATAATGAAATAGTTTTATATCCTCTTTCATTAAACTTAGTAGATAATATTTCACTCTCTTTTATACTAGAACAAAAAATTAATCCTCTAGTTTCACCATTATCTACACCATACTTCTTAACATTTTCTATTATTTTATTTACTCTTTCATCTGTAGTAAGTAAATTAAAAGCATCTTTTTCTTTTAAAAGCTTTTCATCTATCGAAATATCAGAAACTCCAAAATAATGGAAAGGACTGAGCATATCTTCTTCCATTGCATTATGAAGACGTATTTCATAAGCGATATTATGATCAAATAATTTAAATATATCTAAGCCATCTGTTCTTTCTGGTGTAGCTGTCATACCAAGTAGAAACTGAGGAGTGAAATAATCAATTATTTTTTGATAACTATTGGCACCAGCCCTATGTGTTTCATCTATTATAATGTAATCAAAAAAGTTAGGTTTAAATTTTGTTAAATGATTATCTCTTGATATAGTTTGTACTGTAGAAAATATGAAGTCAGAGTCAGTATCTATTTCATTACCAGAGTATAATCCAAAAGTTTTGGTATCTTTAAATACAGACTTAAATGTTTCTAATGCTGCTATAGCAATATTTCGTCGATGAACAATAAATAACATTTTTTTTGGATTAAATGCTTTTGCATCAAAAGCAGCAAGATAAGTCTTTCCAGTACCGGTAGCAGAAATCAATAATGATCTTTTTTTACCTTTTTCTCTAAGTTTAGATAGATTAGATAAAGCTTCTTCTTGCATTTTATTAGGTTTTAGTTCTTTAGTTTGAATTTTTAAATAACTATCTTCTATTAATATATTATTCTTTTGAACTGATTGATAGATCTCATTATAGTTATCAATAAAATCGTTATCAATTGTTGTAGCATTATCAAATTCTTTTGTAAATTCTTTTACTGCATCAATAATTATACTACTGTTACTCATTCCAGATACTTGTAAGTTCCATTCTTTATTTGTACACAAAGCATTTGCAGTAAAATTACTACTTCCTATTATTAAATCATAAACATCATTTTTTTTAAACATAAAACCTTTTGCATGAAAATTACCATTTACTATAATTTTTGATTTAATATTTGAAAATTGGAGAAGTCTTTTTAATGCTTCTGGTTGTGTGAAATTAAGATATTGAGATACTAGAATTTTACCTTTAATATTATTTAATTCTAATTCTTCTAATGTATTAAATAACGTAGCAATACCGCTAGTTGTAATAAAAGCAACAGAAAACCAAAACTCATCACATTCTTTTAATTCATTTTGGATCGTTGTTAATATCTTAGTTTTAGTGGATTTATCATTTGTAAGAAACTTTGGTTGATATTGTTTAGAGGATACTATACTAGAATCCAAGAATCCTGTTTCTAAACTTTCTTTTAAAATATTAATATTCATTAATTAACTTTTTAATTATAGGTATATCAGCAGCGGCCCAATCAAGTGTTTCAAGTTCATTTTTATCCAGCCATTTATAATCAATATGTTCAGTTAATGTAAAAGCTTTATTTCTAACATTACATATATAACAGTGCATAGTGATTTTAAAATCTGGATATTCATGATTTATTGTAATAAATTTATTTTCAATAGATATATCTATGACTAATTCTTCTTTTATTTCTCTTTTTAGTGCATTTATCTCTGATTCATTTTCTTCAATTTTCCCACCAGGAAATTCAAATTTCTTCGAAATATAATCGTATTTACTTATACCTCTTTGCATACATAATATTTTACTATCATGTATAATTATTGCTGCTACTACGTTATAGTGTTTCATGTTTTTCCTATATCAAATTATATCTTTACTCTATCAAAGAATAAATTATACTTTGATTTATTCTTTATCAATAATAAGGTAAAAAATATCTGAAGAGAAGTTATGGTCTAAAATTAGAAGGATATATATATCAGTTAATTTATATCTAAAAATTTATCATTTTCTAAATATTTGGTTAAGCATTCTTTTCTTCATAAAAAATCACATCTAACATTGCTACTCTTCCATGCCAAGCTTTTAATTCTAGTGTATTTTTTGGTTTTTCTGATTGCCACCATATTGAATCTTGAATTCTTGCTATTATTTCAGTCCAATATTCTTCATAATTTAATGATTGTTTAATACCAAAATCTTTACATAAATTCTTTTTATTTTGATTATCTAAGCATATAAAAATATCTGGTCTTTTCATTGACAATAATCTTGTAGCTGTTGCGACACCATCACCACCTGATAAAAATGCTTTTTTAAAATTATTAATAAAATCTAAATAGTTTTGATATGATACCTTACCATTTAGTGGTATATAATCTAAGGCTTTTGAGATATATTCATTATTTTGATTTATCTTTTGTTTAAAATATCCTGCTCCTGCCATACTCCCAAACCAAGCCCAATCAAAATTTTCTTTACTTATATTGGGATTAAATTTTTTGATACCAGCAATTTGTTTTCTTTTTTCATCATTCATTCCTTCAAATGAACAGTATGTTTTAAAATAACTATTTGCTGTTTCTAATAAATTTAGTCTTTCATCAAATGAATGAAAAGTATCTTTTTGTATTTCATTAAAATATTCTTCCCAATTTAAAGTTAATATTTTAGAATTTAAAATTGATTTTTCAGACTTTTTATCTGTAAATTTATTATCAATCTTATCTAGGATAGGTTTATATTTCTGAAATAAGTTTTGATATTTATTAAAATAATGACTATCTATAGATTTTGATATTTCCCAATAGTCATTAATTTGTTGTTTCAAGTCTAATAATATTTGTTTTGAATTTGAATCATTTTGATTGAAATTTATCATAATTTCATTATTAAACTCTAGTGCTGATTTTGTAAAATTTGCACTACCAATTAAACATTCCCAATCATTTTCACTATTTTCAAATAAATATACTTTTGGATGATATACACCTTTTTGTGCATCTGTTACAAATTTTACTTTTTTACTATTAATAAAGTGTTTCATAAAATTTGGATTTGTTTGATAAAATTGTGTTCCAACTATCATCTGCACAATATTGTTTTTATTTTTTAGTAATATATCAAATACAGAATTATTCCCACTTGCCCATGCAGTTAATATATAATATTTTTTATATTTCTTTATCAGTTGAGATAATGTCTTACCTATTTCGATTGAGTTAGATATTAATTGCATATATATTCCTTTGGATAATATTTATCGTGATGGAGAGGTAACAAAAATTCATACACTTTTTTGCTAATCCCTAAGCCACCATTTCGTTTCGTAACATTTTTGTTTTTCTTCAAATTGGAGTGGTAACATTATTTCATAATATGATATTACCAGTTTAATATACTTTTAGTATTAGAATTACTCTCTAGAATACTTTTTTTTTGATTTGACTGATTAAATATTGTATCTCTTTTAGTCTTTGGGAAGTCAAATATTGTATTTTTTTTTAGTTTTTCTATATTTAAAATGGTAATTTTATTTTTAATTTCATCAGGAACATTCCATAACAAATCTTCAATAAGGATATAGTTTCTTTTATTTAATTCAACATATTTATCAATTGCATACTCAGTAATAAATGCTGCAGATATAGATGTAATCATTATTAAAGTTGCAGGAGGTGGTGTAAGATATGCAATTCCAATGGAGAAAGCATTACTAGCTAGGGACTTCTTATTATTCATTAAAAGTGATGAAAGTTTAGAATATGTAATCTCACTCTGTATTACTGTATATACAGCAACACCACTTTCAATTGCAATCATAATAACATGAGGACCTTTGATATCTTTAAGTATCATATAATTCTTTAATGCTGGTATGTTTTTTGCGACTTTAGAATCTATAAAAGCGAGAGTCTTATTAGCTTTAGTTTTAAATATTATCTCTATTGAATACCTTTACATATTTGGGAAAAATGCGACAAAGAATTTTAAATATAGCTTAAACTAGATTTTAAAGCCTCTATA
>NZ_RCWF01000022.1 GCF_003667345.1 Poseidonibacter antarcticus | reverse complement strand
GCATCAGCAAAAAAACTATTAAATAGTGGTATTCATCCAAAAATTGTTGCTAAAGATTTAGGTGTTTCATTGGCTACTCTTTATCGGTGGATTCCTGCTGGGTGAAGTAAAGTTGTTAGGATATTAGGGGAAAAGGTTTATATCTTTACTTTATCCTAAGTTTGAGGTCTTTGTTTGATTTTAGCTTATTTTTTTAGTTGAAAAATGCTTTTTTTGGATAAAAGAAAAGCTTTAAGATATTATAATACATACAAGTAAAGGATTCTAATTGAACCAAGATAAAGAAGAAATAGAAAAAATAGCTATTCAATATTTAAAAGATACAAAAGAAACTTTTTTTGATACATATTTAAAAAATTGCATCCCATTAGAAAATAAAATAGCAATATTTACAGCTGGTTCTAGTGGTTCAGGTAAAACTGAATTTGCAGAGTTTATTATAGAGCAAGAAGAAAACTTAATACATTTAGATATTGATTCAATTAGAGAATATTTTACCTCAATTGGTTATAACGGTTCTAATAGTGAACTATTTCAAAAACCATCTAGTTGGGGAGTTCATTTTCTATTTGATGAAGCTGTAAAGAAAAAAGGCTTATCAATTATTATGGATTCTAATTTTTCTAGTTATGAGTTAGCAAATAGAAATATTAAAAGTTTAATAAAAAGAGGATATAATATAGAAATATATTACATCTATGATGATTTAAAAAAATGTTTTTTATACACAAAAAAAAGAGAAACTATTACAAAAAGAAAAGTTCCAGAAGATGTATTTTTTAATAGTGTAGTAAAATCAAGACAAACAGTTATAAATATAAAAAAAGAATATCAAGATGATATTACTTTAAATTTAATAGATAAAACAACAAATTCAGAATATTCAGATATTTCAATTGAATTATTTGAAAAGACAATACCAATATTTAAAGGAGAATTTTAATGTCAATTAATGTTAATAATAAAGACAAAAGTAAATTTCTAAAAAATGCAATAAAAGCAATTAATAGTAAACAAGAAGAAACTATACAAAAAGCTAATAAAATTATTGGTGATGTAGAAAGTTTTGAAAAAGAAATCTCTAAGAGGTTTATAGCTCATTCTTAATTTTAGTGTATAGTAAGATACTAAAACTTTAAGCTACAATTTAGCGATGGCACAAAAAAGCTGTTTGTTGATTGATAACCTAGATTAGGTCGATCACTTTTAGATATATTAGAAATCATTAAATTAATTAAGGAAAAAGAATCTCAACTGATTATTGTAAGAGATAATTTAACGATTGGAGATGATATGAATAGTAAA
The DNA here is from genome assembly GCF_003667345.1 of Poseidonibacter antarcticus. Lineage (NCBI taxonomy): Bacteria > Pseudomonadati > Campylobacterota > Epsilonproteobacteria > Campylobacterales > Arcobacteraceae > Poseidonibacter > Poseidonibacter antarcticus. The sequence goes on along the minus strand of NZ_RCWF01000022.1, from coordinate 12,924 downwards.
TTATTAACAACTATGTTTGGTATCGTATCTGAAATTGAGAGAGACTTACTGAAAAGTCGTGTTAAAGAAGGACTAGAAGCTGCAAAAGCAAGAGGAGTAAAACTTGGAAGAAAACCAGGACCTGCAAAATCAAAATTAGATCCACATAAAGAACTTATTCAAGAATATCTCAATAAAGAGATTAGTAAAGCAAGTATTTCAAAACTATTAGGTGTTAATAGACAAACACTTTATAGTTTTATAAAAAAATATAAAATGAAGAAATTAATTTAAGCTAAATTTAAAGGGTCTTGCCGGAAAAAAGGAAATATGGGTTTTCACCCATCTTTCTTAAAATGATTTTTATTTCTATCTTCTTTTCTTTAAACAAAATACAAATATACAATCATTAACTATAATTTTTTTATTTTTAACAAAAATAAAAATTTTACTAAGTTCAATTGTCTTCCAACTCTAGTAGGCTCCATTACCAATCGATAAAGCCACTCTAAGTGAAAATCCAAAAATATTTTTGGTGCTCTTTTCTTATTACCCCCATATATATCAAAACTTCCTCCAAGTCCCATATAAAGTGCTGGATGTATTTTAATTAACTCATCCATCAAAAATTCTTGTCTTGGACTTCCTTGTGCTACAAAAACAATATCTGGTTTTAATTCAAGTAAAGTGTCTTTCAATACCAATCTATCATTTTCATCTAAAAAACCATCTCTATATCCTAAAATATTTATACTCGGATACTCTTTTTTTAACTTTTTAACCGTTTTTGTAATGACTTCATTTGTAGAACCTATAAAATAAAATGTTTTTTCATTTTGGAATTTATTGACAATCTCAAGCCAAAACTCACTTCCTGGAATCTTAACTGCATCTAGTCCTTTTGATTTTAAAGCCATAACTGCACCTACACCATCAGGATAGCCAATATTGTTGTTAATAAGTTCTCTTAATCTTTCATCTTCTATTAAAATCTTCTCTGCATTCATAGCTATAAGAATTTTCTTTTCATTTTTAATTTGATTTAAAAAATCTTCTTTGCTTTTAAAAGCATTGATTTTATATTTGTTTATTATGTTATTGTTCACAAATTTCCTTCAATTTATTAGCTAGATCTCTTGCCACAATTTTAGAATCATATCTTTGAGCTGTATTAAAAGTATTAGCCTTATATTCTTGAAAATTTTCACTATCCAAGTTCATAAAATATTCCAAACTCTCTACCAATTCTTCAGCATTTCCAGCTTCAAAAAGTTTGCCATTCACTCCATCGATTATATAACTAGGAAGTCCACCAATATTTGAGCCAACAACAGGCACCCCACAAGCCATAGCTTCAAGCCCTACAAGTCCTAAACTCTCAGCCAACCTAGTAGTAAAGGCAAAAATACTCATTTGATTAAAGTAACGTACAAGCTCGTTGTGAGATTTTGGTCCAAGAAACTTTACGATATTTTTAAGTTTTAAATCTTCAATCTTTTTCAAAAGTAGTTTTTCTTCTGCTCCGCCACCAAGCATCAAAACTTTAAATGTAAAACCTTTAGTATTTAATAAACTAACAGCATCAAGTAAAGTATCCCAGCCTTTAGCTTTGTCTATTCTTGAGACATATCCTATAGTAAATATCTCTTTTTTTATCTCTTGAGGTTGAAATAATTTTGTATCTATTCCACCTGATGGTGAAACAAAGATATTTTCTTTTTTTATCTGAAATTTATCAGAAACTACATCTTTAAAGTAATCAGATGGCACCACTATCATATTCCCTTTTTTGATGATAGATGTCACTAACTTTTGTATATAAAATCCCACTTTATTATGAACGAGCACATCACTTCCATGAGCATTTAGTATCAATGGCTTTTTGATAAATGATTTTACAAACAATAAAGGCAATAATGAGTGACTTATATAATGTATATATATCAAATCATAATTATTTTTTTTTATAGCAATTATCACATCTTTTAAAAACTGGAAATACTTCTTGATTTTATCTAGTTTAGAAGTTCCTTTGCCACTTATAACGGCTAGTTCAGAAATTATATTTTCACCTTCTAATTGCTCTTTGAAGTTTTTTACAAATGTACCGAAAAATGGAGTTTCTTTTGATGGGTACATATTTGAAATTAGTAGGATTTTCATTTAACTAACTTTTGTTTATTTCTATAACTACCTAATGCTAAAAGTATAGCTATTAAAAATCCTGCTGTTCCTGAATTAAAGACATGCCCTGCAGTCGAGCTTATTCCAAGTAAGAGAAATATTGTAAAAATCACATAAATACTATACTTGTTTAGTTTTCTTTTAATTATTGTTTCAAACAGTATAAAGAATATTATTCCAAAAGTTATAAGCAAACCAATTATTCCATAATTCATTAAAAAGTCTATTGGATCAATTTCAACCAGTCTATCATCAGATATAAACTCAAAATAGCCTCTTCCGCTTCCAAACAAATACTCAATAAATGAATAATGATTAATAAATGCATTATAAGCTTCTTCCGCCCAAATATTGCGACTGCTAAAAATCAATGTTATTAAATCTAATTTTTCATAAAAATAACTTAATCTATCTATTAAGTTTATTTCATATAACGTGTAGTATATTCCAACTATAGCCAAAATAGGCACCGTAACTAAAATAATATTAGCATTAATAAAATCACTTTTAGGTAGCTTGAAATTACTCATATTTTTAAAAGCTTTTAAAAGTGGAAAGAAAAAGAAAAGAATAATACTTCCGAGTAAAGATACTTTAGAAGCAAGAAATATACTTGAAATAAGTAATAATATGCCACTTACAAAGAAATACTTAATATTATTATCTTCTAAATATTTCATTGATACAATAGCTCCACTTACTATTAAAGCTGCACCTATTTCATTTCCAGCGAATATTAGACCTTTAGTCCCGATACCTGATTCTCCTATTCCATACATTGGGTAACCTAAGCCAATCACACCTAGAAAAGTATTAAAGATAAGAAAATAAAAAGATATTTTAGCAATTGTGAAAAGTAAATCTTCTGCTTGATTTTTAATCAGTGTTTTAAAGTATAGGTAAAAGATTATTATTGCACTAAATCGGATTAACATATCTAGGCTAGATACAGCTTTTGTAACATCACCTAAAAGCAATGAATGCAAGGCAAGAAAAAATACCATGGTTGATACTATGCTCAAAAGGTATAGATGCTTATGTTTTTTAACTAGATATATTGATATAAGAAACAATGTAAGAAGTTTGAATGGCATGGAAATAGATTGTATTTCATTTCTTATTAGTACTCCATTTATCATGTCTATTGAAATGAATAATATGAATAGATAAAAAATAAAAGAAGTTAAATTATTCATTTACTTAATTCTACTTTTTACAATATACTTCAAAATATCCAAGTTAGATTTACTATTGCCTAAATTTAAAGCTTTTAAGATACTAATCTTTTTATTTTTATACCTTAGAAGTTCAAATAATTTTGCTTTTCTTTGCTCTTTATTCATAATACTTTTATGCTTTTTATAAAAATCGAAATGACCTTTTATTTTTTTAGAAGAAGTTGTAATTCTTGGCTTGTCATGTTCTGTATGAACAATATAAAGAGGTTTTTGTATTGCATATCCATCTCTATATTTTATATTTAAACGAATCCATATATCAGTATCTTGTGAACTGAATAGAGATTCATCAAATCCACCTAACTCTACTATTCTCTTTGTCTTTGTAAAATTTGAAATACCTGTAGCCATTTTAAATAGCATAGAATTGAGAGAAATTATTTTATTAGGAATCATTAAAGAACTTTTATTCTTACTTTTTATTACTTTAAGTCCTGTCGCAATATATGCCCATCTATCATCCCAAGCATTTACCATCTCTTCTATTCTTGTCGGCAAAAATTCATCATCATCATCTAAAAAAGTTATGAACTCACCGTTTGCTTTAAAAATTCCTATATTTCTTGCACTACAAGCACCTTTTGGAGTTTCATTTTTTAATATTATTATTCTTTTATCTTCATATATTTTTAATACTGCTTGAGTATCATCAGATGAACCATCATCACAAACAAGTATTTCTATGTTTTGGTATGTTTGTTCCAAAAGAGATTTTATAGCTCTTTGCATCATTTGTGATCTATTATGTGTTGGTACTACTATAGAAACTAAGGGCTTATTTACCCAATCCCCATTCTCAAAACTATATACTTCTTTATCTATTCCCAACTCTTTCATCCTTTTTCCTAACTGATTTTTTACTCTTGCTTTTGAGCCATTGTGTACAAGTAATTACACTCATCTCCAAAACCCTTTCAGCTCATCTAAAAATTTCTTATTCATAATATAATTTAACCCCACAACAACTACTAATCCAATCAAACTACCAAGTAATAGTCTCAACCAAGTTATCTCAATAAAATAAATAGAACTATATGCTGCTAATCCAGCTGTAAATGATAAAAAAGCAGGAATAAATATCTCTTTGTGATACTCAATAAACTGAGCTTGGCAAAGAGGTCTAATTAAGAAATACCAATTAGGAATAATTAAACTTATCATCAATATTACTAAAGTCCAACTAATTCCTACAAGTCCCCAGTTACTTCCTATATATATTCCTATTGGCACATAAAAAAACAATCCTAAATTCCACCAAAATCCCCAGTTTGCTTTTCCCTTTGCTAAAAGGAGTGAGCCTATTGGGTTTCCTGTACTTCTTATAGCTCCCCAAATAGAAAGTATTTGCATTATATATACAGCTTCTAGCCATTTTTCGCCGAACATCAACATCACTATTTCATGGGCAAATACAAATATAAATGCATATATTGGAAAATTTATTGATGACAGATAATTTATTGTTTTCAAATAAATATTTTTAAGTCGTATTGTATCATCTTGAACTTTTGACATTGTTGGAAAAGTTACTTTAGTGATGATAGGATTAATTATCTGAGCTGGTCTCATGATGATTTGCTTTGCTATTGTATATATTCCCAACGCTTCCATTCCTAACAATTTACCTATTAGAATAGTATCTATTTGAAAGTTAAAATAGTTAATTGTCTTCTCTCCCATCTGGTAAGCTCCAAAACTCAAAAACTCTTTTATCTCACTTAGTTTAAACACAAATGATGGTCGGTACTCTTTGAGTCCTTTGTACATAAACTGTACTGTTTGGCTTACTATGCCTGCAAGTGTTCCATATACCAAAGCATACACGCCAAAACCTTTATAGGCTAGATACACAGAGACTACTAAAGAGATAGATTTGTTTACTATATCTATCTTTGCTATCTCACTAAAACGCATCTCTTTTTGCCATAGCACCATAAACTGTTGTCCAAATGGCTGGATTATGAAGGTAAGTGCCACTATAAATATAAGCTCAGTAAGCTCAGGCTCTTTATAAAACTCTGCCACAAAAGGAGCAATGACTATGATGATAAGAAAGAGCAAAAAACCTGCAAGTACATTTACCCAGTAAAGTGTGCTTAGTTGGTCTTTTGTAATCTCTTGCTTATGGATAATGGCGTTAGATATACCCATATCTAAAAATGCTTGCGAAAACCCAATGACTACCATCACCAACGCCATAAGTCCAAAGGCAGTTGGTTCTAAAAACCTTGCCAATATAGCTAATTGTAGTAGTTGTAGTACAGTAGTGATAACAGTAGAAAATGTAGTCCATTTTACACCGCTGATGGCTTTTTGTTTTAGGCTCAAGTTAGTTTTCTTTCATTATTTTTATTAATTTTTTTGTTTTTTCTAGTATTATTTCTTTAGCCCAATATTTTTTTAGCATTTCTTTATTGATTATTTTTTCTTCTTCAGTCAAATCAATATTTATATTTTTATTGGTCAATTCTTCCATAGAAAAAACAATCGCTCCGTTATTTATAAAAAAATCATACACTGGATTATCTTTATTTAAAAATACTTTTGCACCAAAATACATCATAATAACAATATTTCCAACAGCTTGTTGTCGTAAATGATTCATCACTACAATTGAACAAGTTGATATTATTTTGTTGTACTCTTCTATTTTCATGAAATCTATTAGTGCTTCAAAATTATTACTTAATACTGTTTCGCCATGTCTAATAACCTCTTTTGCATAATCTTCTAATCCATAACTTAATGGGCAGATAACTTGTCTGTTCTCTAAATTTAAATTTTTTATTAATTCTATTGCTTCTACATGATTATTTTCATAACTTGCACTATTCCCAAGTAAAATGTTTTTTCCAGATATTATCAACTCTTCTTTGATGAAATCCTCTTCAAGTGTTCCATAGTTCCAATCTAAATATTTAAGATGAAAAGTTTTGAATTGATTTTGCACTAATAAATAATCTTCGTACAAAACAGGTGCAAAATAGTTGATTCTATTAAAAACTTTTTCTAGATTATCTATATTTTTATAAAGAATATTATATTTTATAAAATTCTTCAAGCTTCTCAATATATCTTTTCCAAAAAAATCTTTAGAAGTAGCTAGACTCTCTTTTAGTTTTAATGTTCTGCTATCTAACAACTTTTTATCCAAATAACAATAGTAATCAAACCCCCAACCCAGCCAAAGAAACTTCACATTTTCTTTTGCATTTAAAACAAGTTTTTTGTCTATATCACTTAAAACATGGAAAACAATAAACTCATATTTTTTTAAAGAATCAGAAAATTCTTTGGAAAGAATCTCTTTTCTTGTTATTTTTGTAATAGGAGTAGTTTTTATATACTTGAATTTATCTTTTTGAGTTACAACCATAAACTCATTATTGTTAGGACTAGCCTTTTCAAACATATTGTAAGCCATATCTATAAACTTATCATCTGGAACTATGTGTAATATCATTGAAACAAACTTCCAACTCGTTCATTTTCAGGAGTAGCTAAAAACTTTTCATAGTTTTTTAAAACTTCTTCTTTATTTCTTGTTCCAACTCTTTTATTGCCAACATAAATTCCCCAAGGTTCTAAATCTTTGGTGATTACAGAATTGGTACCAACCATTGCACCTTCTGGAATACTCACACCTGGTAGAATTACAGAATTAGCTCCAATGATACAAAATTTACCTATTGTAATTGGTGAACTTTGCACATTTCTAAATTGATTATCAATAGTAGAATTGCCAAATCCCCAATCTTTAAAATCATCAGTCGCAGTTAAGATTCTAACACCTTGAGAAATAGCACTAAAATCGCCTACAGTTAATTCATCTCCACCAGTTATAGAAGCATAAATACCTATATGTACAAAATTACCTAATTTTATTTTTCCCTTAGCATACACAAAAGCAAAATCATCTATTATGATATTTTTTCCAAACTCAATATTTTCTAAACCAATAATTTTTGTATATTCAAATGTTTTTACATTTGGGATTTTGTATTTATCCATTATAAAGCCTTTTTTATAGTACTAATAATAATGTTTTGTTCATCTTGTGTAAGCTCTGCAAAAGTAGGTAAACAAAGTATGCGTTTACTTATATCTCTTGAAATTTTACACTCTTGTTTTGGTTCTATGTAATCCAAAGTGTCAAGTGATGGGTAGAAGTATCTTCTTGGAAATATCTGTTTCTCATTTAAAGATTTTTGTACTTTTAGAAGTTCCTTTTCATTTTTAAAAACTACTGGAACATAACTATAGTTTTCACTTGCATTTTCATTTTGTTCTTGAAATGTCACTAAGCCTTTGAGCTCTTTTTTGTAAGAGTCTGAGATGGTTTTTCTTTTGTTTTTAATCTCTTCTATATCATCAAGTACACATAAACCCATGGCCGCTTCAAACTCGTTCATTTTTGCATTTGTCCCAAGATGTGGAATAGACTCTGCGTTTTCTATACCAAAGTTTATAAGGTATCTTGCTTTTTGAGCGAGTTTATCATCGTTGATGATTAAAGCTCCACCCTCTATGGTATGGAAAAGTTTTGTCGCATGAAAACTAAGAGTTGATATATCTCCATAGTTTAGTACTGATGTATCTTTATACTTCACATCAAAAGCATGAGCTGCATCGTAGATGACTTTGAGATTATGTTTGTTTGCTATTTCTTCTATGGCTTCTACTTCACAAGTATTTCCAAATACATGTACAGGAACGATTGCACTTGTATTTGGCGTGATAAGTTTTTCTATATTTTTTGGATCTAGATTTAAAGTTTTCTCATCTATATCTGCAAATATTGGTAATAAGCCATTTGTCACTAACGAACTTGTAGTCGCCACGAAAGAAAATGGTGTAGTGATTGCAAAACCTTCTAAGTCAAGTGTTCTATATGCAATTTCTAATGCCGTAGTACCATTTGATACTAACACTACATTTTTTACACCTAAATATTTTGCAAGTCTTTCTTCCAATTTTTTTAGCATTGGACCATTATTTGTAATCCAACCACTTTTATAGATTTCATCTACATATTGTATATATTTTTCTTTATTTGGTAAATATGTTTTTGTTACATGTATCATTTTGTTACCTTATACTTTTTTAGATACCATTCAACAGTCAAAATAATTCCTGTATCAAAGTTCTCGTTTGCTTTCCAACCTAACTCAGTTTCAAGCTTTGTTGCATCAATTGCATATCTTCTATCATGTCCTGCTCTATCTTCTACAAATGTAATTAACTCTTTATATGAACCTAATGTTTTTGAAGGAACTTTTTCATCTAGAATTGTTGTGATAGCATCTACTATTTGTAAATTTGTTCTTTCATTTCTTCCACCGATATTATAAGTGTTTGCAGTTTTTCCTGTATGGTAAACTATATCAATACCTTTACAATGATCTAGAACATATAACCAATCTCTAATATTTTTACCATCTCCATAAATTGGAATAGATTCATTATTTAGTGCTTTTCGTATAATTGTAGGAATTAGTTTCTCATCATGTTGTTTTGGTCCATAGTTGTTTGAACAGTTTGTAATTACTGTATTCATTCCATAAGTTTCATTATATGCTCTTATAATCATATCACTTGATGCTTTTGAAGCTGAATATGGTGAGTTTGGAGCATAAGGAGTTGCTTCAGTGAATAAATCTGTTGGATTTAGTGTTAGTGTTCCATATACTTCATCTGTTGAGATATGATGAAATCTACTATTATTATATTTTTCTTTATATTCAAATGGTTTATTCATCCAATATTTATATGCAACATCAATTAAAGTAAAAGTACCATTTACATTTGTTTGTACAAATACACCTGGATTTTTTATAGAGTTATCTACGTGTGATTCTGCTGCAAAGTGAATTACACCTGAGATATCATATTCAGTAAAAATAAATTCAACTAATTCTCTATTACAAATATCACCTTTGATAAATTTATATCTAGGATTACCTTCACACTCTTTTAGATTATCTAGGTTTCCTGCGTATGTTAATAGGTCTAGGTTTATTAGATTATATTCAAGATATTTATCTAGGAAGTATGGCACAAAGTTTGAACCTATAAATCCTGCCGTTCCTGTTAGTAGGATATTTTTCATATCTCTTTAACCAATGCTTTAAGATATCGACCATAACCATTTTTACTTAATGGTTCTGCTATTTCAAGAATTTTTTCTTTGTTTATCCAGCCATTATTATAAGCTATTTCTTCAAGACAAGCTATTTTATATCCTTGTCTACGTTCTATAGTTTGAACAAACTGTCCAGCATCTAATAAACTATCATGAGTTCCTGTATCAAGCCAAGCAAAACCACGACCTAGAAGTTCGACTTTTAGTTTTCCTCTTTTTAGGTACTCTTCATTTATAGTTGTGATTTCAAGTTCACCTCTATGAGATGGTTTAACCTCTTTTGCTATTTCTACTACAGAATTATCATAAAAATATAATCCAGTTACTGCAAAATTTGATTTCGGATGAGTTGGTTTTTCTTCTATACTTATAGCTTTTTTGTTTTCATCAAATTCCACTACGCCAAATCGTTCTGGGTCTTTTACTTGATATCCAAAGACTACTGCACCATCATTTATACTAGCAGAGCTCTTAAGTAATGGAGTAAATCCTTGTCCATAAAAGATATTATCTCCTAATACCAAAGCAACACTATCCCCATCTATAAACTTTTCACCAAGTATAAAAGCTTGTGCAAGTCCATCAGGAGATGGTTGAATTTTATATTCTAACTTAATTCCCCAATCAATACCATCACCTAAAAGCTCTTCAAATTTTCCAATATCTTGTGGTGTAGATATGATTAATATTTCGTTTATACCAGCAAGCATTAAAACAGATAATGGATAATAAATCATTGGTTTATCATATATTGGCAAAAGTTGCTTACTTATACTTTTTGTAATAGGATAAAGTCTAGTTCCACTTCCACCTGCTAAAATTATACCTTTCATAATTAGTTTAAAACTCCACAAAAATCTAAATTGGTTTGGATTTCAAGACCTTTAAACTCTTTATGCCCCACCAAAAAAGTAACTATGTCAGCTTCTTCTATTGCTTTTTTATAGTCAATTATTTCTATGTCTTTATAGCTTTGGATATTTGGCTCTACTGCTATTACTTCTAGTCCATCTGATATAAGTCTTTTTGTGATATATAATGCTGGTGATTCTCGAAGGTCATCAATATCTGGTTTAAAAGCTAGCCCCATACATGCAACTTTTGCTTTTCTTCCATTTTCTTTTTCAAAGTTTAGTGCTGCATTTTTTATTTTTTCTATCGACCACTCTGTTTTATATGTATTTACTTCTCTTGCAGTTTTGATTATTTTTGCATCTGCTCCACCTGCATGAACTATAAACCAAGGATCAACTGCTATACAATGTCCACCAACTCCAGCACCTGGATTTAGTACGTTTACTCTTGGATGTCTATTTGTAAGTTTTATTAATTCCCATACATCTATATCAAATTTATCACAAAGTATACTAAGTTCATTTGCAAAGGCTATGTTAGTATCTCGAAAAGAGTTCTCCGTAAGTTTTGCCATTTCTGCGGTTCTTGCATCTGTACAAAGAACTTCACCGCTTACAAATGTTTTATAAAATTCTACTGTTTTAGCTGTGGCCTCTGGAGTTGTTCCACCTACTATATGGTCATTTTCTACTAGTTCTCTCATTATTTGACCTGGAAGTACACGTTCAGGGCAATGTGCTATAAAAAGTTTTGAAGTATCAACACTATTTTCTTTTAGCACTTCTTCCACCTTATCTGTTGTTCCTACAGGAGAAGTAGACTCTAATATAATAATATCTCCTTCTTTTACATAAGGAGCTATAGCTTTTGTAGCACTGACTACATAATCTATATTTGGAACAAAACCTTTATGAAAAGGAGTAGGAACAGCAAGTATAAATACATCTGCTAGGCATGGTTTTATATCTGCTTTTAATTTCCCACTATTTACAGCACTTTTTACAAATATATCTAATCCTGGTTCTGCTATATGTATCTCACCACGGTTGATAATGTCAACAGTATTTTGTACGACATCTACACCATGTACCTCATAACCTCTATTTGCTAAAAGAGCAGCGGTTGGCAATCCTATATATCCTAAACCTACTACACATATTCTTTTTGTTTGTAACATTACTTTTTTACCTTTAAAAATTCTACTATTTTTTCACAAGCTTTTCCATCTCCATAAGGATTATGTGCTCTACTCATCTTTTCATATTCAGTTTTATCATCTAGCAACCTTTGAGCTTCTTCGATGATTTTTTTTGGGTTAGTTCCTACTAGTTTTACAGTACCTGCATTTAACGCTTCTGGACGTTCTGTTGTATCTCTCATTACTAGTACAGGCTTACCTAAACTTGGTGCTTCTTCTTGTACTCCACCACTATCTGTAATAATAAAATATGATTTACTCATCATATAGAGAAATGTCTCATATTGAAGTGGAGATATTAGATATACATTATCTACACCTGAAAGTATCTCTTTTACTGGTTTTTGTACATTTGGATTTAAGTGTACAGGGTAAACGATATCTATATCTTTGTTATTTATTGCAAGTGTTTTTAACGCTTCACAAATATTGATAAACCCTTGTCCAAAATTTTCACGTCTATGTCCAGTTACCAAGATTAGTTTTTTTGTATCATCTAGTTTGTATTGAGTATTTATATTTTTAATAATTTCATTTTTTAGTTCTTGATTATTCTCTATTTTTTCAAGTGCTAAAAAAAGTGCATCTATAACTGTATTCCCAGTTATAAGTATATTTTTTGCATCTTTATTTTCTCTTATAAGGTTATCTCTATTTGTGGTTGTTGGAGCGAAGTGATAGTGTGCTAAAATCCCTGTAATTTGTCGATTTACTTCTTCTGGCCAAGGAGAGTAGATGTCATGAGTTCTAAGACCTGCTTCCACATGTCCAACTTTTATCTTTTGGTAAAATGCAGCCAAAGAAGTAGTACTTGTAGTAGTTGTATCACCATGCACTAGTAGAACATCAGGGATAAAGTCACTAAGTACATCTTTCATCCCCAAAAGAACATTTGAAGTAATGTCATATAAATCTTGTCCTTGCTTCATAAGGTCTAAGTCATACTCAGGTACTATCTCAAATATTTCGAGTACTTGGTCAAGCATCTCTCTATGTTGAGCTGTTACACAAACCTTTGTTTCAAAATAACTATCTGCTTGAAATACTTTTATAAGCGGTGCCATTTTTATAGCCTCTGGTCTTGTTCCAAATACCAATAATACTCTTTTATGACTTGGCATTTAGTACCTCTCTACATTGAATTTTAGTTTTTATTATTAAATACTTTCCCATTTTATTATAAGTTTATGTTTCTTGAGAATTCTTTTACTTTTGCGAATGTTTCTATGATTTGGAGTGTCTTTTGTGTCGCTACTACTCTATTTAAAGTAATAGAATCTATACTTGGTTGTTTGAAGTTTACTGTTTCATTTTTTGCAATATTAAAG
>NZ_RCWF01000021.1 GCF_003667345.1 Poseidonibacter antarcticus | reverse complement strand
ATGTATAAAAAAATTAGGAATATGCTTGATGAACATGATGATGGAGAAGATTAAACAAGAGCAAAGAATGTAGTAATGAGTCTTTGATCATTATTAGATAAAGAGATAACACAGTTAATGAAAGTGTTTTATTTTAATATAAAATATAGAATGAATGTAAAAAGTAGAATTATAAAACTTTCAGAGATAATTAACTATTCTTTAGAATATAAACAATTTTGTTTGAGTAATTCACACTACTTCATTAAATTTGAATGAAGTAGAAAGATAAATAAAATTAAATTTTTAAAATATGTGAAATTAATATTTATTTTAATTCAATATTAAAAAGTGTCATATCGTTATAGGTTAAGTCGGCACATTTGGCTTAAATGTGACAAAGAAATTTAAATATAACTTAAAATTTATTTCACAAGTACCTTAATCGCATGTTCTCTCAATTCTCCAGTAGGTGATATATACTGATATAAGGTTGCTCTTGTGATTAGGATTTGTAAAAAAAGATATGAATTCTAAAATCAAAATAGATACCTTCTCTTTTCAAAAATATGGTTTTTTTGAAGGGAAAATAATCAATGTAGGAAACTTTTCTATAGATGATGAAAAATTAGGACCCGTTTATGAAGTAAAAATAGAACCAAATGGTAAAACTTTAAATCTAGAAGGGAAAGAAAGATACCTAGAAGCAGGTATGAGCGTAACAACTGAAATAAAAGTAGGCAAAAGAAGAGTAATAGAGTTTTTTATCTATCCAATTATTCAGTATTTGGATGAGGGCTTGAGTATAAGATGATGAAAAAAAATAAAATAAAAATTAAATGTTAAGTTGGGGCTTGCTTGTAATTATAGTAAATGTAGTTTATTTACTACTATCTATGCTAATTGGATATTTAGCATATAAATTTTTTAAACATATAAGAAAAATAGTTTTTATAGTAGTTTTCTTAGCACCTTTTTTGGATTTGATTATTCAAAAAAATATTAAAACTTATTATCAAGCTTTTAAGATGGAAGGTGAAATATATGCTTATCCTGAACTTGATGCAGATGGAAAGATTGAGAGCTTGGATATTATATGAGAGTAATTTTTCAAGGAAATAGTAATGAGCTTAAGATGGCAGAATCAATTAAGAAAGAGGAGTAAAAGTTGAAAATCAAATATATTATATTTGTGGTAGTTATAATGTTTAGTTTTAGTTGGTGTGATGAAAAATATAGAAAACTACCTCTTAATGTAAATGTTGATTTCTCAAAAAAAGAAACTGTTTATGAGATAGATTTTCAAGCACCTTTGAATTTTTGGGGATCAAAGGTTAATTTTGAGTTATGGATAGATAATGGTATAAAATATTCTAAAGAAACTAAAGAAGAAAAAAGAATTTCTGATTATATTAATAAAGGAATCAGTAGTGATAACTTAATTAATAAGATAAAAAATCAATATTTCAAGTTTAAAATTACCCTTATTCCTCTTGGTTGGGCTAGTACCAATATTGATATTCTTATTCCTGATTATAACTTACAGAAATGGAATAAAATTGAATTTATTAATAGAAAAAAGAATGAATTTATATTATCAATACCTCTTTATGGAAGAATAAGGAACTATCATAATAAGCAAATAATGACAGCAGATTTGCAAAGACTTAGAAATTATCATATTAGAATTGAAAGTTTGGAAAATGTGACTATACCAAAAGGTATGAAAACTGGATTAAAAATAAAAAATTATAATAGAAAACATTAAAAAATGGCAGTACTGTGATAATAGATTTTTCATAGTTAGTAGTGGGAGTGTTCATTAATCTATGTCAGTCATCTAGTAATTCCTAAAATTGAATCATAAATTTAATGTTTTATCTAGTCTTCCCTCAAAATATATTGAGAGCTGAGAAATTGTTAAACTCCAATTTCTCACTGGCATTGTCCACCTTTTTGTAGCATTTTGAATACCCATAAATAGTAATTTAAGTAAGCTATTATCGTTAGGGAAACCACCTTTTGTTTTAGTAAGAGTTCTAAATTGTCTGTGAACTGATTCAATGATATTTGTTGTATAAATTACTCTTCTAATATCTTCAGGATATTGGAAATAAACTGATAAATTTTCCCATTTATTTCTCCAAGAAGTAAATACAATAGGATATTTCTTACCCCATTTCTCTTCTAACTTATCAAGTTCTATTTCGGCTTCTTCTTTTGTGAAAGCTTGATAAACTGATTTTAATTCTTTTGCAAATTGTTTTTGATTTGCTGATTCTATAAATCTTAAAGAATTTCTTATTTGATGAACAATACAAAGTTGTACTTCAGTATTAGGAAATACTGAATTAATAGCTTCAGGAAAGCCGTTGAGTCCATCAACTGATGCAATAAGTATATCTTGTACTCCACGGTTATTTAAATCTGTTAGAACTTGCAACCAGAACTTAGCTCCTTCACTTTCATTGAGATAGAGTCCAAGTATTTCTTTTTTCCCATCAACTCCAACTCCTAAGACTGTATAAAAGGCTTTAGATATATATTTCCTATCCTCTTTAACTTTGTAGTGAATTGCATCTAAAAATATAAAGGGATAAACTTCTTCTAGTGGTCTTATTTTCCATTCTTGAAGCATTGGTATGATTTTATCAGTAACAGCTCTAATTGCACCCTTAGAAAAGCCTACACTATAAATATCTTCTATTAGTTTTGATATTTGAGAATAACTATTTCTATGAGAATAAAGAGCAAGAATTTTTTCTTCTATTTCTCCTGTCATACTAGTTTGATTTTTCTTATTTAAATCTTGTGTTAGATGAAAATCTATTTCAGCTGCAAATGCAGCTTCTGTAAGTTGTTTAATTAAAGAGCTTAGTACTTCATCTTTGTGTCCTTTGGTATTTTTTATTTTACCAGTTTGACACGGATTTTTGAACAGCCCCTCAGCTGTAGGTTACTCCAATAATATCTGTATACAATCAAAATTATACCTCTGATATCTTCATACAATCTAACTTAAAGAGAAATTATACCTCTAATATCTGCATAGGACTTAAATTATGCCCCTAATATCTGCAACAATCAACAATTATACC
Organism: Poseidonibacter antarcticus; assembly: GCF_003667345.1. Taxonomy (NCBI): domain Bacteria; kingdom Pseudomonadati; phylum Campylobacterota; class Epsilonproteobacteria; order Campylobacterales; family Arcobacteraceae; genus Poseidonibacter; species Poseidonibacter antarcticus. Next base: position 12,342 of record NZ_RCWF01000021.1, on the reverse strand, counting down.
TCTAATATCTGTATAGGTATTATATATGTGTAAAGAATTACTATTATGTAACATATATTTACACGTTATGCCCCTAATATCTGTATGCTTTATAAAGAAAATGTAAAACTCTTAATTAAAGAAACCTTGATTGATTTGGAATGCTGATTATTTAAGAAAAGAAAATTGCTTTTGAAAAGTTTTTATTTTTGATTTTGTCAATATCTTCTATGTTAGCTTTTAAATAATCAATCGATATTATTTTTGTTTTACTATCACTATCCATTAAAGAACCTTTATTATTTATATAGTATAGATAGGATATCTTTTTAAACTTGATATAATTTATTGAAAAGTCTCTCAATTCTAAACTTTTTATATTTATAATTTCCTCTGCCCTCTTCTATATACCATTGATGAATATTGATATCTTTAAATATAGATTATGAAATAAAACATATTAAGTATTTAATTTTCTTTTATACTCTTTTAAAATCTTCTTTAGTGTTTTGATTAATTGAAGATTCTTTTATTAGAATCTGCGTAAGATGTATTGTAAGAACTTTATCTCAAACAAGATTTACAATATCACTAGTAACTACAAATACCAACGATACTTTTTCAAATTAGTTTGATACAATTAAATTAAATCCAATCATTTTAAATTCAATACTACTTCAAAATAGTTAGTAAAATCAGAGCATGCACTATTTGATATTTTTACTCAAATGAAACTCTTCTGTTCTCATCAAATATAAAAGGAAAGAATAAATTATTTTTATATATATTCTAAAACTAATTGCACCATTAATCAAACAAAATAAAGATTAAGAATTGAAGCTCTAAAAACTTAGTTTAATTAAGAAAAATACATACAAAAGTGAGCTATTAAAATCAATATTTTTACTCTTAAAATCAACTATTTTTTCTACTTTTCATATCTAACATAATTTAACTCTTATATTTTGCTATCTTTTTTGCATTAAATTAATGCCTAAAATCATATTAAATCTATACAATATTAAGTATAAATATTACTAAAATAATCCTTTTATGGGAAAATTAGATAATTATGTAAATACATCATAAATAATATTAAAAGTAATTTTTAATGCTTTTTGTTAATTTTACTTAAGCTTCCACCAATAACACTTTAAGAATAGAGTTTTTAGTGGTTAATAATTCTTTAAGAATAGAAATAAATTGTATAAACAAAATACTATAAATAATAAATTGTATATAAAAAGAATTAAACTAATAAAAAAGCAATATTTATATAGATAATAAGTAAAATATTAAAACTAAGAACTCCCATTAAATGGTACTTTATAAAATTGTATTTATATTGATTTTAAAAGACATACAAAAAGAGGTGTATTTTTTCCAAGTTTTTTTCAAGTTTTTTTCAAGTTTTTTCCAAGTTTTTTCCAAGTTTTTTCCAAGTTTTTTTAGGTTTTTTCTCAAATAAAACATAAGAACATAGGTTTTACGGTAGCTAGACAGATAAAAAATTCAGTAAAAAGTCAGTAAAAATTCAGTAAAAAGTCAGTAAAAATTCAGTAAAAATTCAGTAATTAAGCTATATATCAGTTTATAACAAAAAGCAAAAAATGCAAGTAGTGATTACAATATATATCATCTATTATATGGCTTATAAAAGTTGCTTTTTTATCTATATTTTATCATGGTATTTAAAGTACTTTTATATGTGGAGTTATTGATAAAAAGTAATACTATTATAGTCCATAAATTTAATAAGTATTTATGTCTTATTTTAGTTATTTTTTATTCTTTTTTATTCTTTTTGCATTGCTGTAATATATAATTAGAATTGTATTGTAGACTTAATAAAGTTGTAATACAATCTTGTTTAATCTATACTATTTGATTACATCTTTATAATATTGTTAAATTAGTTCTAATGCCTAATTTTAATTGAACTAATAACTTATAAAAAGAGAATTTCATATAAAAAAATAGAAATTTTTGAAATTATCTCAGATAATTAGTTTTTAAACTAGTTTAATATAGTAAAAATAGAAAAGTCTTGTTTGTTATTCAATGAAGTTCTCAGATTATAAGTAGCTAGATTTAATTTCATTAATGAAATTATTTACAGTCCCTTTTACTTATATTTACAATTAATTAAAGCACTTGCAATACTATTAGAAACATTTTGCATCTTACTTATAATTGTTTTATTCTCTTTTGAAAAAAGTTTAATTGATTCTGTTTGTTTTATTTTTGAATTTGTTTTAATATAAATATCAAATAACCTTGTAAAATCTATTTCTTCTAGGAAAGGAAATTTAGTAAATATATAACCCTCTTCTATCATATCTTGGATTAATGTAATAGCAATTAATTCTGGTATCCATAAGATATTAGTATCACTTCCATTTTGTTCTATTATTTTAGATTTTAATCTATTAACACCTACATTATAAAAATATGCTAATGGTTCTATTAATTTATATTTTATTAAACTCTTTTGGCTTTTACTTTTATTATCTATGATCACCTGTAATTCTTCTGTACTAAGAACATTCTCATATAAAGAAGCTTGAAAATTTTCCATCATTTCAAATATTACTTTTACATCATTAGTAGTAACACCTTTAATAACAGCTGAAGATTTTCCTTCTTTTTCAATAATTAAATAGTTATCAATTAACATACAACAAATCATTAAAGCAGCTTCACATTTTAAATCTTTTAGAGTAAAACCTTTTTGAGATAATAATATCTTCAAATATTTCATTTTATCATTTTTATTACTTCTATTTATTTTCTTCATTTATTTCTTTTTATTATTTATGTTAATTTCTCATGTTTGATAATGCAATTATAGCTAAAACAAACTTCATTGAGTCCCCTATTCTATAGTATCTAGGCTTCATTATAATTATTTTAAATTTAAATGGACTATATTATTATATTTACAAGCTAAGGATTTAATATCAAAAAAATTAATTAAATTTACAATAACAACGATGAGAAAATTGTCACCTATAAAGAAGTAAAAGTATTCGAAAAGATATATCAATTTATATACTAAAAAATATAATTATAATAAATTTTTACATATCTTTTATACTTTCTTTATATATATAAAAGATTTATATTCTTTGATCGATAATAACTAAAAATAAAGTCTATTAACATTTTATATTAGCTAAAATAAGACCATACAATATTGGAGTATAAATGGAAGCAAATTTATTTGAACTAGATGCAAAACTTGATAAAGAACGAACTATAAAAAATAAAAAACCTTCTATTCTCTTTACAAAATTTAAAAGTAAATCTCCATTAAATAAAACTATTGATGAAGATGGAACTAAATATTCAAATGCATATTTTTCAGAAGGTACATTTAATACATTAAAAATAAATGACCTTTTACAACTAAAAAAACATTTACTTCATATAACAAAATTTGAAGCAATTGGCCTTGGTATCCACAAAACTAATTTAAAAGGTGCTATTGCTCCCAAATCTAGATCAAAAGAACTTGCACGTTCTAAAGAAAACTTTAAATGGAATGACGAATATAATTTAATTATGCTTGATTATGATTATTTTGAAGGATTAATAAAAATTAAATCACCATTGGACTATTTAAATACACTAATAAATATTGATCCTATATTTAAAAATATACAAATGCTAATATCTCCATCAACATCATCTTTAGTTATAAAAAAAGATACAAAAGAAAATTTATATGATACAGGTGGATTTCATGCATATCTTATTATAAAAGGTAGTGTTGAAAGATTTAGAGAATTATTATGGCAATCTTGTTGGGCTAAAAATTATGGTGCTATAAAAATTGCTGCTGATGGAAGTATCTTAAGTAGAACTATCTTTGATAACAGTGTGTTATCACCAGAAAGATTAGTATTTGAAGCTCTACCAAATGTTGCATCGTCATTAAGTTTAAATAAACGTGACATAAGAATTGTAAACCCAAAAGGCACTTATTTAGATGTATCTATGATGGAATCTAATATTAGTGAGGGTCTTAAAATGGAAACTGAAGCAAAAAAAGCTTCTAAAAGTTCATCTATACAAATAAAAGAACTTTATATAGGAGAACAAGTAAAAAAATTAATAAAGAAAAAAAATCTTTCTTATGAAACTGCATATAAAATTATAGAAGCAAGGACCTCAAATTCAGGAATTATTTATGAAACTGATTTGATAACATTTCCTGACGGAACAGAATTGTTAGCAGGAGACTTAAATTCAAGCCATGATGGTTCATATATTTTAGACCCTATAGAACCACAACAAGCAAATGCTGTTGTAAATGTAAACTTATCTGGACTAAAAACTATTTATTCTTTTCTTCATGGAGGAAAAACATTTCAAATCATACCACAAGATTTGGATGTAAAACTCCCTATAGGAAAAGAAGCTAAAGACATAGCACAACAGTTTTTAAAAGAAATTTGGAATGATCGTTTTGGTTATGGATACTCAGTTAAAATGTACGAAAACTGGGAAACTATTTTTCAATCATATATAGATGCAAGTAAAAAAGATTTTGACAAAATGTTTGTTATTAGTACATCAGCTGGTTCAGCCAAAACAACATCCCTTGCTTTTTATATAAAAACTAAAATAATTCAAACTCAAGGTAATTTTAGTACACTCGTAGTTGTTAATACAATACAAAATGGGATAGATTTTAAAAATTTTTTAAATACTGGTCTTTTAGATTATTATGACACTGAAAAAAAATTACCTCGTGCTAATATTATGTTCTCAAAAGATAAGGAAATTATAAAAGATCTAGAAGGTGAAATTACTACATATACAAGCGATGTAAATACAAATACATGTATTAATGCAAAAATTTTAATAATCACTCATGCTAGATTAAGAAATGCTGTTCTTTTAAATCAAACATCTCATTTAATGTCATATTCAGATTCAGACACAAACCATACTATAGATAGAGATTTAATAGTAATTGATGAGGCTATTGATTTTGAAGAAAAAGCTACACTAAAACAGTCACAATCACATGCAATCAATGGTCAATTATTAAGTATAAAAACAAGTGTCTCTTCAAAAAATAAAGAAAAAATAGATAGTTTATCTCAACTGATTACCAAATTCACATCATTCTGTGACACAATAGAATCTAATTTTAAAGATACAAATGTAAAAATTCATAATGCTGTAGATGTATTCGGTGATACATCTAATAATACTATAATAAATTATTTAAACGATAAAACATTTTTTGAAGAAATCACAAAAAAATATAATTTATCTGGTGTTAGTCTAGAAAGTTATTTAACAGATCTATCCATTCTAATTAATAGTGAATTCTTTCATTTAAAAACTGGTCATGATGGTGTTATTATAAGTTCTAACGTAGATCGTATTCCAAAAAAAGGTTTTGTTGTACTTGATGCATCTGCTGTAATCAATCATGAATATCAGCATTATATAGCTCAACAAAAAGCACAAAGAATAAGAGTACATTTAGATGCAAAACGTTATGACGAAGTAACAATATATCATAGCGAAGAAAATACAGGTGTTGGTAAAATTGATATAGCTGCTGATAAATCAAATTTAAAAGAAATAGAAGAATTTAAAAATAAAATTCAATTAGAAATAAAAAATAAAACTACGAAAGATGACAATATCTTAATAATTTCAAACAAATCTTTTGATGAATATCTTAAAACAAATCTTATTCTTGATAGATCTTTTCGTTCAGAACATTGGGGAAATCTTACAGGAAGAAATGATTTAAAAGATTGTAATAAAGTTTTTTGTTTGACATTGCCATATAAACCAACATACTATTATTATGGTAAAGCTCACAAACATAATTTAGCAGAAGATAAAAATGAAGTAGCAAAATTTAAGATATCAAATTTATTAGATGAAGTTTATCAAGCTCTTATGCGAGCAAATTTACGAACAAATGATTCTATCACTAAAAATGCTCCAAAATGTGATATTTATATTAGAACTTCTATCGGTAACTATCAGATTTCTAATAGTAAAAAATTAATTAGTACTTTAGAAGAAATGTTAATTGGTTCTAAAGTTGCAAAATGGAGTTATGAAGGCGAAGTTGAAAGACAGTTTTCTCCTTTACCTGATAAAATATTTCAAATGAGAGATATACTTTTATTATGGAAAAAAAATAACCCTCACTCAATTTTTATTGAATATAAAACTTTAAGTGAACTCCATAGTAATATATTTAGTAAAAATGGTAGAACTATACGTTTATATAAAAAGAAATATATAGGTGAGAATGTGTCTGTTCTAAAATGGTTAGAATCTCAGGTTGGCTTGAAATTTTTAGAAGCTAATGAAGCTAAAGAATATTTATACCGTGAACATAATATTCCTATTAAAGGAAGAGGTGTTACATTGTTTTGTATATTAAAAGAAAGTAATACTCCTTTTAGGGATGAGTAACCATAACTATAAATTAAGTTTTATTCAAGTTTAGTATTTTTTTACTATAGAGATAAATGACCACAACTATAAAATAAGTTAAAATTAAGTTTAAAAATAAAAATAAAAACTATAACTATAATAAATATAGTATTTTTTATTTTTACTATAGAGATAAATGACCACAACTATTATTTAAGTTTATATAAAGTTAACAAGTAATAATACTATAGAGATAAATGACCACAACATGAAATTAAGTAATATATAAGTTTCCATCAAAAGTCTCTCAAAAACCATATAACCATTAAGTTATAATTAAGTTTTTACTAAGTTATTAAAAGTTATACTGCTAATAACGTAAAAAATATAAATAGTCGATTTTTTATTATAAAAGGAAAGGTTTTTATTAATGATTTATAATACACTAAAAGATATATCTGCACAATTAGGAATAAACGAGAAAAAAGTATCAGATTTGTTAACAAGTAAAGTAATACCAAATATTAGTACAGGAAGTGTTAGGAAATATTATTATACAAGTTCATATCTTTTAGATTATGCATATAAAATAATTGAATATAATAAGCAAACTAAATATGAATCAACCAAAGAGGCATTTTTAGAAAAAGATTTAGATGCATCAATTTACAATATACCAACTAAATGTCAAGTAATTACAGTTACAAATCAAAAAGGAGGTGTTGGTAAAACTACATCTAGTGCAAATATTGCTGCTACATTATCTTTTTTAGGTAAACGTGTATTATTAGTTGATATGGATTCACAAGCACAATCATCACGATATTTTAAAAAAGTTTCATTTGCAGGGATTAGTATATTAAATTTATTTGAGAATTATAGAAAAAATAATTCAATATCAAAAGAAGATGTTAAAACATATATACATTCATATAATTTGGAAGAATGTAATATTGATGTTTTACCTTCTGAATTAAAACTTGCCAAAATGTTGGAATTAATGCGTATGAATAGTATGCCTCATTTAATTTTAGATCAAATTATAGAAAAAATAAAAGATGATTATGATTTTATAATTATTGATACACCTCCCTATTCTGGTCTTTCATTAGAAATGTCTATTTTTGCTAGTGATAAGATTCTATTAGCAACTGAAGCAGAAGAATTTTCGATTGAAGGTCTTGAAGTTACAATAGAAGAAATAAATGATTTTATTAGAGCAACAGGAAAAAAATTAGATATAGATGGAATTATTGTTAATAGTTTTGTTAAGACTAGAACAGCTCATGATGAAGCATATGACAGAATATTGAATATGCTTATCGATTTAGATTTAGAGGATAATAACTTAATTACAAATAAAGAGTCAACTATTGTAAGTAAAAGTCAATCTGTGCAATTACCGATTATAGAATATAAACTAGAACCTAAACAAGCTCTAATGATGTGTGAAGAATATTTCAAATATTGTACACATTTAATAATGAAGGATTTATAATATGAATTATAAAAAATTAAATAGTGAAGAATTAATTGTAAAAATAGATGAATTATCAGAAAAGAAGAATAAAACTTCTGCAGATAAAATTGAGATAAAAAAATTAATGAAAGAATTAGATATAAGATCTTCACCTATTGTTGCTAGTGGTGTTTTTATACCTGCAGAATTAGAAAACAAAAATAGAATTGAGTATATTTCAATTAATAAAATAGAAGATAATGATTTCAAAGATAGAACAGGAATAGATCCAATTAAAATTAAAGATTTGGCTGCTAGTATAGAAGAATTAGGTTTATTACAACCTATTGTGGTTAAGAAAAATAATGATGGTTCATATACGAAAATAATAGGTAAGAGAAGAATTCTAGCTCATGAACTTTTAGGTAAAGATAAAATAAAAGCCATAATTTATGATGGAGCTGATACAAATTATAAAATTAGATTAAATATATTACATGAAAACCATCTTCGAGAAGATTTAAATATGTATGATAAGGTTAAATCTGTCTTAGCCTTGCTTCAAGATTCACTTGGTATTGATGATGTAAATCAAATAAAGAAACTTTGTAATAAGATAAAAAATATTAATAAGATAAAAAATGTAGATGATAAATTACTAGAAGATAAAATGAAAATCGAAAATGTTTTAAAGGACAGTATGATATTTAAAACAAATGCCTCATTTGTTAATGCTTTCCCAATTTTAGACATGGATGATTTTTTAATAGAAGCATTATTTAAAAATAAGATAAATTTCGAAATAGCAAAAGTTGTAAATTCGTATAAAAATATTAAATTTAAAAATAATTTAACTTTAAAAGAAATATTAGAGGATATTATAATTAATAAATATAGTTATAGAGAATCAAAAAAATATATAGACGAGTTAATTGAACGAGACGATGTTAAATTTGAAGATACTGTTAATGCAAGTATCAAGTTTTTATTAAAAAATATCAAAAAATTAAACATTAATCAACAAAAAGATTTTGAAATTGAAATTAATAAAATAAAAGAAAAATATTTTAATTAATAAAATTTACCCCAGCGCTGGGGTAAATTTTATTTTTACATTATAAAACCGTGTTTTTTAAATATTAACAGAATTTACTTCTTATCATAAGTTTAACCTAACTTGATAAGTCACCTTTATTTTTAATTTTAGAATTCTTTAAAAACATAACTTTCTATATTTATAATTTAATATTAAATAGGTGCCAAAATCATTTGAATTTGAACACCCTATCGGACAATACCTGAAAAATTTATTATTCTTTTATTGCTTTAGTAAAATTAGAATTTTGTTTAGGATTGACAATAAAAGATCTAATATTTTTTTCACTACAGAAAGCTTTTAAAGCATAAGAGTAATTTCCTGTAGGTTCAAAAATAAATACTAATTTATCAATCTCTTTTTTATAGAGTTTTTTTATTTTAGAGTATAAACTTTTTATTGATTTTAAATCATTATTAATAACTAAATCTAAATTAGTTTTAGGGATATACACATTGATAGTTGACTTACTAACATCTAAACCGATAGAATACATATCTTGAACCTTTGTTTTTAAATAAAGAGTTCGTTAGGGTAGGATTTCTTCTACCTGATAAGCTATACAACTTTATACTCGTAAAATTCGATCTAGTAAAACTCACTGATCTTGTTGCCACTCAAATTTAAAGTATAACTATTCAACTTTTGGACAAGCTAGTTTTCAACTGCTTTGTAAGAGGTCCAATATATCATGCTCTAAAAAACTCTATGAATATATACTATCATATATCCATAAATCTATTATACGAGTAAGAGAAAAGATACATAATTCAAACAATAATTTATCATCATTAGAATTTAGAGAAAAAATATTACAAAGGAAAAAAGTTGTTTAGAAAAGAGAAATTATTTATCTAAAATCAAGTTACCACTCTAATATATAGTCTTTATTAATAATGGTTTGTTCTGAATATCTGAAATACCATAAATTGTTATGATTATCCTTATTATAACTTTGCTACTACTTTACTACTCTAGTGTGCTAGAATCAAGAATTATAAAAGAAATTAAAATTTAGGTTTAAAATGAATGAGTCAAAATTAAATGCATTAAAGAATTTTACATTATTATTAGTAGATGATGAAAAAGAGTTACTTGATAAACTCGATACTATTTTATCAATATTTTTTAAAAAGGTTATCACAGCAAAAGATGGTTCCCAAGCTTTAGAAATCTATGAAAATAGAAAAATTGATATGATTATTACTGACTATACAATGCCTAATTTAAGTGGATATGAATTATGTAAAGCTATTCGAGTAAAAAACAAAAACATTCCTCTTGTTATTATGAGTAACTATAGTGACAAAGAAAAGCTTTTAAATTCCATTCCTCTATCCTTAGCAAGATATCTTATAAAACCTATAGACTATACAACGCTTATATCAACATTGTTAAGCATGCTAGAACAAATTAATATTTATGGATTAAATATTATAAATATTACAGAAGTACTTACATATGAAATGCATACTAAAATATTAACAGATAATAAAAAGAAAATAGAATTATCAAGTAGTGAAATTGAATTAATTGAGCTATTTGTTTTAAATAAGAATAAAATTATTACAATGCAGGAAATAAACCTTTGTCTTGACCCAATAGAAGAGAAAAGTAAACCTGCTATTAAAAGCTTAATATATCGTTTACGAAAGAAAATTGGGAAAGAAGTTATTATAAATATACCAGGATATGGATATATGTTGAGAACTGAAGGCAGTTTCATTGATTAAAATTATTCTTATAATATTACTTCATTTTACTATGTATGCTTCAAATACATTAATAATTACAGAAGATGAAGATTTAGTAGATGCCTCACCTTATACTTTCTACATACAAGATAGTAATTTAGAATTAAATGAATCTGATATACTTACAAAAAAAGATCTAAAGATTCCTTCACAAAATGGTCATTTAGGGAATATACAAGGACCTATATGGAGTAAAGTAACACTACAAAATGAATCTAATAAGTATAGACATTTTATTATATATAATCAACTTCCAGGTACAAACTATATAGATGTTTTTCTTTTTAAAAAAAATAAGTTAATAAAAACTCATCTCTTAGGTGATATGAGAAGTTTAGAAAATAGAGAAATGAATAATCGATTTTCAGCATTTAAACTTATCTTAGCCCCACAAGAAAAAATAACAGTTATCTCAAAAATCGATAATTATAGTATTTTAAATATAGGTTGGACAATAGAAGATAATATAAAATTTATTGAAAATGAATCAAAATTTTTAGTTATATTTGGTTTAGTTGGTGGTATATTTTTTCTATTTATAATACTATCATTTATTTTATACTCTTTTTATAAAAAAATACCTTACTTAATAATAGCACTATATCTTATCAATACATTTTATTACCAGTTCTCAATACAAGGTATAGTACATACTTTAGATATGGGAATAAATTTAAATTTCAATACACTGGTTTCATGGACAGGTGCTCCTGTTGGAGCGATTTTGCTTTTATTTTTTGCTTACTATTTCTTTGATATGAAGATGAAATATAAAAAAACATCTTATATTCTAAAGTTTCTAATAATTATAAATACCATCCTTTTATTTGGCTTCTTGTACTCTTCATATATAGATGAAAACTACTTCTTAATTACAACATTGCTAACTGGACCCGCCTATGTTTTAAGTATTATATTTCTTATGATTATTGGTCTTTTTATGAATGAAATTGGAAGTAAATATTATTTACTTGGACAAAGTATTATGCTTATTGCTGTTGTTATAAATGCTTTAGCAATTACAAATATTATTGATTTCCATAACTCATATAGATATATTATTACCATTTCTGTTTTACTTGATGTTGTATTACTTTTTATAGCACAATCGCTTAAAACATTTAAATCAATTCGAGAACAAGCAAATGCAAAAAGAATGTTAATTGAACAATCTCGTTTTAGTTCTATGGGACAAGCAATTGGACATATAATCCATCAATGGAAACATCCTCTTACTCTACTAGGAACATCTGTAATGCTTTTAGAGACAATACTTAAACATGATAAGAATAATGTAATATTACAATTGGAAAAAGAATTGCCTACAATAAGTGACTCAATAGAACATATGAAGAAAACAGTAACGGAATTATCTAGTTTTTATTTAGGAAATGTAGAAAAAATATCTTTCCTCCCACTAGAGATAACTAGTAATGTTGTTAAACTACTAGGGGCAAAGATTATATTAAAGAATGTAAAGATAAAAATACATATCCCAAAAACTATGACAATTCATAATTATGAGCATATATTCTCAAATATCATTATAATATTAATAGATAACTCACTTGATGCATTTTCTAATAAAGAAAATAATACCATCACAATTAAATTAGAACTAATAAATGATAAAA
>NZ_RCWF01000020.1 GCF_003667345.1 Poseidonibacter antarcticus | reverse complement strand
AAGCTCTTCATCGCTGATAATACTGCAGGGTCCCCTTGTCGGAAACGTAGGTCACTGCCAGCTCTTGAGTATTTATTCAAATTAGCTTAGCTTTTTACACTTTTTTAGTAGTGTTTTAAGCTAAGCTTTTTTTTGCGCGGGTTTTTGCTTATTCTTTAGTGTTTTGCTAAAGCTTCTTTTAATATTTCAATACTACTATATTTATTAATATCAAAATGACGTAATTCACAATTTATTTTATATTTCTCTAATTCTTTATTTATATTAGATAGATTAATATCTATATGTAAATCATTTAAAAGAATAAAATTTGTACCTTGAAATCTAAATATTTCTTTTGCAATACTATTGTCTTTTATAAGATTACTTATATATATAAGTAACTCATCTCCTTTTTTCCATCCATAGTTTTCGTTATAAGAAGAAAAATTACGTATAATAATAAGATTTATGCATTTATATTGATGTAAATTTTGTTTAAATAATAGTTCTAAATAATTTTCATTTGAAAGCTTAGTTAATGGATCTTTAAAAAAGTATGCAAAACGCTCTTTTTCTATTGGAGTATTTGGTAATTGAGTTTGATATTTATCAACTTGAATATCAATTTTTTTTAAAGTTTTTAAAGCTATTTCTATTACATTTGGATCAAATAGTATCCCTGCATTTCTTTTTAATTCATCCAAGGCTTCTTGGGCTGTTTTTGTTTGATTATATATTCTTGATGATGTCATTGCATCAAAAGCATCAGCAATTGCTAGAATTGAAGCTAAGATAGGTATTTGATTACCTTTTAGTCCTTTAGGATAACCACTTCCATCAAATCTTTCATGATGATATAGAATAATTTCTGAAAATTCTTTAAACATTGGAATTTTTGAAATTATTTCATATCCTAATGTTGCATGACTTTTAATTATATCAAATTCTTGTTTTGTTAATTTTCCAGGTTTTAAAAGTATAGAATCAGGAATTGCTGTTTTACCAATATCATGTAATAATCCTATTTGTCTTAACATTGAAACATCTTCTGAACTAAAATTCATTGCTTTTGCAATTGTAACGGCATATTCTGCTACTCTATAAGAATGTCCTGCTGTATAGAAATCTCTTTGTTCAATTAAATCTACTAAAGAAATTATCGTTTGTTTGTAGTTATTTGCTTTTTCATTTTCTTGTTTAAGAAGTTGCTTTTTATATAGATAGAATTTTTTTCCCAAAAATTTAGAGAAATATAAAGATAGAATAAAAAGAATTAAACTAATAATAATAGTACTTGTTAAGAAAAAAATGGACTTTTTATAGAATTTTTCTTGTGATTCTTGGCTTTTCTTTTGTATTGATGCATTTACTTTATCTAAGTCAAATCCTGTTCCAATAACCCAATCCATAGTATTAATTTTTTGTAAATAAGATATTTTTGAATATTCTTTTCTTGAATCATCAAATGAATAATTTACAAATTCGTTTATTTTTTTAGAATTTACAAAGATTTTAAATTTTTCCATAAGAGTAGATTTCTCATACTGTATAACTGGTATATCATCTTTTGTTAATATCACATTACCTTTTGTATCTAAAATAAACAGATATCCTTGATCTTCATATTCCATCATTTTTAAATGTTTTAAAATATCTTTTTTTATTTCATTTTGTAAATCATCTTCAAACATTGCAGTTGTTAATATAAGGTTATATGGTTCAAATCTTTTTATGATACCTATCTTCTTATAATGTTTTGTTTTATTATTAGGCTTAAAATAATACCAAGTAAGAGCACCTTCTCCTTTTGTTTTTGCTATTTTTATAGCCTCTTGTACTGGATAATTACCTTTTGCATCTTTTCTATTAAGAACTGATTTCCCTTCAAAATCTTTTGATATAGGTTGTAATATATTGATTCCATTCATATAATGTATAGAGAAATAACCTGTTCCATTGGCATATCTTAAAGTCTCGATAGCTTCTTTTATATGTTTTAGAATCTCTTCTTTACTTAATGTATCTTTATTTTTTTCATAGATATTCATAGCTATATTATAAACAGCATTTATTTTATGGTGTAATTCTTCTTGTAGTTGTTTTTCAGAGTCTTTTAAAGTATCTTGAATATATCTATTTATTGTTTCAATATTTATTTTGATTCTATTTTTATGTATATCAATATATTCTCTTTTTATAGTTGATTGTTCTTTCTTTAGTTCTTTATGATAATTAATTGTAATATACGATATTCCAATAACAGCAAGTATAATTACAAATAAAGCTGGCATATATTTGATAATTTGAATTATTAGTTTTTCTTCATTTTTTGAATTCATAATAAATCCTTGATAAAATACTCTATTAATTATATTATTAAAAGTAATAATTCTTGTATATTTATTGGATTAATATTATATATTTTCTAATTATAGAAAGAAAGAGTATAAAAGTGACTATTAGACTATTTATTTTAAAGTGTTGTATTTATTAGAGTATTATTGAATAATTTAGTAATAACAAAGTATAAAGGTTATCCCTCTATACTTTTAATAACTAAATCTTGAGCTTCTTTTATAATTAATTCTAAATGTTCTTGACTTATAAAACTTTCTGCATATATTTTATATATATCCTCAGTTCCAGATGGACGAGCTGCAAACCAACCACTTTTTGTTGTAACTTTTAGCCCACCTATACTTGCGTTGTTTCCGCTTGCATTTGTATAGATATTTTCAATTTCTTCATTTGCTAAAGTTTTAGATGTAATATCTTTTACACTAAGATTCTTTAGTTTTGCTTTTTGTTCAAAAGTTGCAGGTGCATCTACTCTTTTATAATATGCTTTGCCGAACTCTTTTTCGAACTCTTGATAAATTTGACCTGGGTCTTTTTTAAGTTTGGCAGTTATTTCAGCGGCTAATAAATTAAGAATAATTCCATCTTTATCTGTTGACCACACACTTCCATCTTTTCGTAAAAAAGAAGCTCCAGCACTTTCTTCACCACCAAAGGCTAAACTTCCGTCATATAAACCTTCAACAAACCATTTAAATCCAACAGGTACTTCATATAAGTTTTTATTGATTGATTTTACAACTTTATCAATCATTGAACTTGATACTAATGTTTTACCAACTGCTAAATCATTTTTCCAAGATTTTCTATTTGAAAATAGATACCAAATAGCAACAGTTAAATAATGATTAGGATTCATAAGTCCTACACTTTTTGTAACAATTCCATGTCTATCAAAATCAGGGTCATTAGCAAAAGCAATATCATAATTATCTGCAAGTTTAATAAGTGAAGCCATAGCATAAGGTGAAGAACAATCCATTCTAATTTTTCCATCATGATCACATGTCATAAAAGAGAAAGTTGGGTCAATTTTATCATTTACAATATCAAGATTTAGACCATAAATTTCATTTATTTTTTTATAAACTTCTAATCCTGAACCACCTAATGGATCAACACCTATTTTTAAATTAGCATTTTTTATAACAGTGATATCAATAATTGTATCTAAGGATTCAACATAAGGAGTGATAAAATCATCTATATCTAAAAACTCTGATTTACTAATTTTATTTTGAGCTAGAGCTTTTACATCGTATAAACCATTCTTTAATATCTCATTAGCTCTTTTTTCAATAATAGAAGTAACATTCGTATCAGCTGGACCTCCATTTGGAGTATTATATTTAAATCCACCATCACTTGGAGGATTATGTGAAGGAGTAATAATTACACCATCATTTAAAACTTTAGAATTTTTATTTGATTCAATAATTGTAAAAGACATTACAGGTGTTGGAGTATATCCATCTTCATTGGCTATTTTACATTTTACTCCATTTCCTAAAAAAACTTGGAGTGCAGAAATTTGAGCAGGAACTGATAGGGCATGGGTATCAATTCCAATATGCATAATTCCAGTTATACCAGCACTTTTCCTGTATTCACAAAGTGCTTGTGTTATTGCAAAAATGTGATTTTCATTAAAACTTGATTTTGAAGAGCTTCCTCTATGTCCAGATGTTCCAAATGAAACTTTTTGATTTTGAATATTTGCATCTGGCTTTTTCCCATAATAATCTTTTATTAGTTTGTCTATATTTTCAAGTATTTCTTTAGGTGCTTTTTTACCTGCTAATTTATTTATCATTTTATCCTCTTGCTATTTTTATTGCTTCTATACAAAGTTCTGTGATTTTATCAAAATCTCCATTTTGAATAATATCTTTAGGAACTATCCATGTACCACCAACACATAAAACATTTTTTAGATTTAAAAAATCTTTTAAATTCTTTTTATTGACTCCACCTGTTGGACAAAAAGACATTTTTGCATAGGGTCCACTAAAAGCTTTTAATATGTCTATTCCACCACTAAGTGTTGCTGGAAAAAGTTTACAGTGATATATATCATTATTTTGGGCTAACATAACTTCACTTGATGAGGCAACACCTGGAATTAAAGTAATGTTTTCAGTTTTTGAGGCATCAATTAGCTCTTGGCTAATACCTGGCGAAAAAACAAATTTTGCGCCATATTCTTTTGCTTTTAATAAATCTTCTTTATTACAAACAGTTCCTGCACCTACGTTCATACTTGGTAGTTCTTGGCTTATTAATTTTATTGCATCTAAAGCAACACTAGTTCTTAGTGTTATCTCCATAATATTAATACCACCTTTGTTTAATGCTTTTGCAAGCTTTAAACTATCATCTATATTATCAATAGCAATTACTGGAACTATTGGTGAAATTTCCATTATTTCATTTGCATTCATAGGTCTTCCTCTCCTGGTAAAGCGAAAATACTAGCACCTGTACTAGCGCTACTTACATTTTTTCTTACAACATTAAATAACTCTCGACCAACTCCAAAGTTATTTGAACTTAAATCTTTGTTTTCAATAATTCTACTTTCTAGTTCATCCTCTTCTATTAAAAGATTTAATTTACCGTTAATTGCATCTAATTCAATAAGATCACCATCTTTGATTTTAGAAATTAAACCCTCATCTTTTGCTTCTGGACTTAAATGAATTGCACTAGGAATTTTCCCTGATGCTCCTGACATTCTTCCATCAGTAATAAGCGCAACTTTGTATCCTAAATCTTGAAGTACTCCAAGTGGTGGTAAAAGTTTATGTAATTCTGGCATACCATTTGCTTTTGGACCTTGGTATTTTACAACTGCAATAAAGTCTTTTGTTAGATTACCTTTTTTGAACTCTTCTTGTAGTTGTTCTTGTGATGTGAAAACGATAGCTTTTTGTTTTACATAAAGATGTTTTTCTAATAATGCAGAAGTTTTGATTACACTTTGACCTAAGTTTCCTTGTAAAAGTTTTAGTCCACCTTGTTTATTGAAGGGTTCATTTCCTGATGAAATTACATCAAGATTTTTTGATAATCCATCAATTTTTTTGAATGTTAGTTTTCCTTCTTTTAAAATAGGTTCAACAACAAAGTTTTTTAAACCTTTTCCTACTACTGTATTAACATCTTCAAAAACAAGACCTTTTTCTATTAATTCACTTATTACAACTCCCATTCCACCTGCATCTCTAAAAGTATTTACATCAGCACTTCCATTTGGATACATCTTACATAATAAAGGAGTTACTTTAGAAATTTCATCAAAATCTTCCCATGTTAAAACAATACCACAAGCTTTTGCCATAGCAATCAAGTGAATAGTGTGATTTGTAGAACCTCCACTGGCCATTAGTCCAACAATCGCATTTATAAAACTTCTTTCATCAATAATATCACTTAATGAAATATTCTTTGTTTTTAGTTCATGTAAAGCTTTTGCACTATATTTTGTAAGTTCTTCTCTTAATGGTGTATTTGTATTTACAAAAGAAGCATTCGGAAGTTGTAATCCCATCATTTCTAAAAGCATTTGATTTGAGTTTGCAGTACCAAAGAAAGTACAAGTTCCACAACTATGATAAGAAGAAGATTCAACTTCTAAAAGTTCTTTTTCTTTAATATTCCCTTTTGCATACTCTTGTCTAAATTTTGCTTTTTCTTTATTAGATATTCCTGATTTCATAGGTCCAGCTGGTACAAAAATAGCTGGAAGATGTCCAAAACTAAGCGCTGAGATTACTAAACCTGGAACAATTTTATCACAAACACCTAGGAAAAATGCTCCATCATAAACATTATGAGATAATCCTACTGCACTTGCCATTGCAATAGTATCTCTACTAAATAAAGACAATTCCATTCCTATTTCACCTTGTGTAACTCCATCACACATAGCAGGAACACCACTTGCAACTTGTGCAGTTGATGAATACTTTAACAATTCATTTTTTAAAATACTTGGATATTTATGATAAGGTTCGTGAGCAGATAACATATCATTATATGCTGTAATAATTCCCATATTATATGAGTCATATTCTTTTAATAGTTTTTTTTCATCATCTGACATTGGCGCCATTACATGGGCTAAATTACTACAAGATAGACTTTTTTTATTTTGATTTTTGATTTTTGCATTGTTAATTCTATCTAGGTAAATTGCTCTACTTTTTTGAGATCTTTTAGTGATATTTTCTTTAACTTTTAATATTATATTATTCATGACTATAATAAACCTTTATTTTTTTGGCATTAAAAAGTACTTTTGAAATAGGATATTTATTTTCTTTTTCTAAAGCCTCTTTATATACTTTCAATTTTTCTACTTTTTGTATATGTAAAAAAATATTTTTGGAGTTTAAAATTGATTTTAATGTTAAACTCATTCTGTCATACGGTGCAGTAAGTGGATTTATTGAGATACAAAATTTAGTTGTATTTAAATCTAAAGCTTCATCTAATTTTTTACTTTGAGGGAAAAGTGAGGCAGTATGTCCATCATTTCCCATACCTAAAATTAATATATCGCATTTTAAAAACTCTTTTTCATAAATACTAGAACATAAATCATCAGAAGAAAAACACTCTTTATCTTTTATAAATAAAGGTATAAACTTTGCATTTTTTGCTTCATTTTGTAGAAGATGCTTTTTTACTAAATATGCATTACTATCTTTATTTGATGATAAAAGCCATCTTTCATCAACAAGTCCTATTTTGACTTTTCCCCATTGAATTTCTACTTTAGATAACTCTTGAAAAAAAAGTTTAGGAGTACTTCCTCCTGATACTAAAAGTGTTGCACTATTTTTCTTAGTGATTTCATCTTTTAATATATCTGAAACTTCTTTTACAAAATTTTTAACTAAAATTCTTGAACTCTCATAATTAGTAAATGATATATTATTCATCATTCCATGCTCTTGAATCTTTTGCTATGATTTGGATAGCTGCACTTGGTCCATAACTTCCTGCTGTATATTTTTTCATTGGACTTACGTCTCTTTTCCAAGCATCCAAAATTGTATCAGTCCATTTCCAAGCTTCTTCAACTTCATCTAATCTCATAAATAATGTAGCATTTCCATTAATTACATCTAAAATTAATCTTTCATAAGCATCGGATTTTCTTTGTTTTTTATGTGGTGAGTTTAATTCTAAATCAACTTGTTGAAGTTTCATACCATCACTTAATCCAGGTACTTTATTCATAAGTTTTAATTCTATACTTTCATTGGGTTGTAAAGTTATTACTAATTTATTTGCATTTATTGAGCTTTCATCCATGCCAAAAATTGAGTGTGGAATAGATTTAAATTGAATTACAATCTCAGAGTTTCTTTTTTGCATTCTTTTTCCACTTCTTATGTAAAAAGGAACATTATTCCATCTCCAATTATCAATATCAACTCTAATTGCAACAAATGTTTCAGTATCACTTTGTTTTAAACCATTTTGAATATAACCAGGAACTGATTCTCCTTGTGAAGAGCCTTCAATATATTGGGCTCTTACAGTTTTTTCTTTTATATCAGTATCATTCATTTTTCTAAAAGATCGTAGAACTTTTACCTTTTCATCTCTTATACTATTGGCTTCAATAGAACAAGGTGGTTCCATAGCAATTAAACATATTAATTGCATTAGGTGATTTTGAATCATATCTCTTAATGCACCATATTCATTGTAATAATCCCATCTATTTTCAACGCCAACACTTTCGGCAACTGTAATTTGTACATGGTCAATATGATGTGAATTCCATAAAGGAAGGAATAAAATATTTGAGAATCTAAGAGCAAGGATATTTTGTACAGTATCCTTACCTAAATAGTGATCTATTCTATAAATTTGATCTTCTTTAAAATATTTTAAAACTTTTTCATTTAAGTCTTGAAAACTTTTTAAATCTCTTCCTAAAGGTTTTTCTAATACAACTCTTGAATTAGAACTTATTAGTTTCCAATAGTCCAATGATTCACAAATTTGAGCAAAAAAGTTTGGACTTGTAGACAAATAGTTTATTCTATCTCGGTTCTTGTATTTATCTAAAACCTTTTTTAAATTATTAAATGTTTCTTTTTTATTCAAATCTATATTTACTATAAGAAGCTGATTCTTAAATGTATTAAAAAATACTTCATCAAAATCAGCAATATATTCAATAAGTTTGTTTCTTACTAATTCAATATGTTCTATTGTACCTATATCTCTTCTTGAAATAGTTATAATTCTAGTTTCAGCACTTATATATTTATCTTTACTTAAATGATATAGTGCTGGCATTAGTTTTCTAAATGCTAAATCTCCATGTCCACCAAAAAGTATAAAATCAGATATATTGCTGTTAGTATTCATTACTTACTTCTTATTCTCTAACTCATAAAAATAGTTAGTTGCTTCAACAAAACCATCTACTGAACCACAATCAAATCTTTTACCTTCAAATTTATAAGCTAAAACCATTTCATCTTTGGCTTGAGTACAAAGAGCATCAGTAATTTGTAATTCTCCATTTTTCCCAGGTTTTGTTTTACTTATAACTTCAAAGATTTGAGGAGTTAAGATATATCTTCCAATAACTGCAAGATTTGATGGAGCTTTATCATTATCAGGTTTCTCAACCATGTTTGAAACAATATGAACACCATTTTCCATAGGTTTTCCTTCAATAACTCCATATTTATGTACATCTTCTTTTGGTACTTCCATACAAGCAACGATACAACACTTATATTTTTCATAAAGTTTAACCATTTGCTTTAATACACCATCTCCTTCTGGATTTACACATAAATCATCTGCTAGTATTACTGCAAAAGGATTATTATCTCCTACTAAAACTTTACCTTTATATATAGCATCTCCTAAACCTTTCATCTCATTTTGTCTAGTATATGTAAAAGTACATTTATCAATAATATTTCTAATATCAGATAACATTTTTTCTTTAGAACTTCCTTGTATTTGATGCTCAAGTTCATATGAAATATCAAAATGATCTGTTATAGCTCTTTTCCCACGACCTGTAATAATAGACATAACATCACAGCCAGCTTCCATTGCTTCTTCTACACCATATTGAATAAGTGGTTTAGTAAGAACTGGTAACATTTCTTTTGGCATTGCTTTTGTTGCTGGTAAAAATCTTGTACCATAACCTGCTGCTGGAAATAGACACTTTGTAATTTGATTCATTTTATATTCTCCTTAAATTTATATTTTTCCCTTAAGCCACATAACTTGATATGGTTCAAGAGTAATTGTTGATTCTTTCTTTTCGCTACTTTCTTCACAAAAGTTTGAACATAATATATCTTGTAATGGAAGTTTTATTTCTTTTGGTAAAGTAATAGTAACTTCTTCGTTTGAATAATTATTTAATGCTAGTATTCGATCTTCATTATTAACACTAAATTTATCTATAATAAAAACTCTTTCATCTAATTCTAAAAAGACAAACTTTGTAAATGGATTAAAAGCATCTTCATTTATTCTAATAGATATCATTCTTTTATAAGAATCAAAAATAGTTTTAGCCAAACTTCCTAATGTTGATAATTCATTTTCTAGCCAATCAATATTATATTTTTCTCTATTTATTGTTCTATTTATTCCTGAGTGTTTAACTCCATCTTTATAGTTTTGAGAACCAACTAATGAATGGAAATAAATACCAGGAACTCCTGGCATTGCTAGAACTGTTGCTTGTGTGACTAACATTCTTTTTACTCTAAGAAATTGTTCATCTTTTGGATTACTAAGTGCATCAATATAACTACAGTTTAATTCATAAGCTGATTTACTTCCATCTTCTTCTGCTCTATATGAAACCAAACCTCCATGATCTTTTACTCTTTGTTCTAAGGTATCAATCTCTTCATCACTTAATATTCCTTTTACAGGACGTAGACCAATTCCATCATGACTTGCAGTAAAGTTAAAGAAACAAACTTTGTCATTAGGTAATTCTAAAGTCTTAGCCCAAGTAGTTAACTTATTTGTATTTGAGCAAACAATAGAGTTTAATAAAAGTGGAGGTAAAGCAAAGTTATAAACCATTTGTGCTTCATCATTACCACTTCCAAAATATGAAATATTTTCATGATGAGGGACATTTGTCTCTGTAATTATAATAACTTCAGGAGCAACTTCGTGAATTACTTCCCTCATTAGTTGAATCAACTCATGTGTCTGTGGTAAATGTACACATTGTGTTCCTAATTCTTTCCAAATAAAGGCAATTGCATCAAGTCTTATAAGAGTGGCACCTTTTTCAATATAATAAAATAATGCAGCAAGTACGCTTCTTAAAACTTTATAACTTTTATAATTTAAGTCAACTTGATCCTTGCTAAAAGTTGTCCAAACATTATGAATTTTCCCCTCATTATCTAGATATTCATGTAAAAGTGGGGTTGCTCTTGGACGTACGACTTTACTTAAATCAGTAGTGGGATCAAGTTCAATAAAGAAATCTTTAAAATACTTATCACCTGCTAAAAAGGATTTAAACCAATCTGAGAATTGTGAAATATGATTAATAACTCCATCAACCATAATCCTATATTCACTTGATAATGATTCAACTTCTCTCCATGAACCCATATGGGGATCAACTGCAGAATAATTTACAACTGAAAATCCATCATCTGAAGAGTATGGATAAAAAGGTAAAATATGAATAGAATTTATAACACCTTTTAAATGATTATCCATAAACTCTTTTAATGTATGAAGAGTTGGTTCACTATTTTTTGAAACTTGATCTCCATAAGTAATAAGAATGATATCTTTTTGGCTTAAATGATACTCCTTTGAATCTATTCTTTCTTTGTATTTATAGATTAAATGAATAATACTATCCAAAGCCTTTTGTGCTATTTCTTCTGGATATAATCTATGTAATCTTTTATTTATATTATGGTCTTCATCTGAGATATGATTTTTCATACATTATCCTTTTGTACATAATCATAAAATTTTTCAGAGAAATCTGGAAGAACAGATCTAACTGTAATCCATGGTGATAAAGATGGAACACCCATAGGATCTTCATAATATTCTTTAGATGCTTCTTTTATCGCTTCTTGAAAAGCTTCTACTGCATGTATTTCTTTTTCTCTAATATAATTTAACCCATTAATTTTACTAAGAGCATTATATTTTGAAATTTCAAATCTAGATTCTTGGAAATAAGTTGCTAAAAGTGTTTTAAAAGTTGAAGGAGAGAAGATTACTCCTTCTTGAGCCATAACTCTAAATATTGTTTTTGCAATATCATTTGCCATTTTATAAATACCTCCATTAGTATCAATACTCCCTAATTCTTGATGTTTATGTTCATATGTATCCATAATTTGAGTTTGACAAATCCGTCTATTTGATGTGTTTTTATAAACTTCACTTAATGTTGATACTTCAAGCCCCCATGTCGGAGAAATAGCTATGCCTCTACCCATTGATCTAATAAATGAAAATTCACCAGAAAGTGCATATCTAAAACTTTCCATATATTCTAAGTATCTACTAGAACCATGAACTTTTTTAAGAGAGTTTATTAAAGGAGTATAAAGAAGTCTAGTTGCCCGACCGTGTAATTTATCTGTTACTCTTGAGTAGTAACCTTTATTAAATTCAAAATCTAAACCTGGATGAATTATTGGATAAAAAAGTCTTGCAGGTATTTCTCTTGAATAATTCACAATATCACAATCATGAAGTGCAAATGCATAAGCATCTTTATCTGTTAATCCATAACCTAGCATAGTCCAAACATTTCTTCCTTTGCCTGGAGTATCAAGTCCTGGAAATCCTTCTTTTGTAAGTTCGCTATAAAGTTCTTTTATTCTAGGGCCATCATTCCATAAAATATCAACTTTACACGGTAATTGACTCATTAGTTCTTTTACTTCTTCAAATTGCTCTTTTGTCGCTTGATCAAGTCCCAATATAATTTTATATAAATATTTTACATCTTTTAATTCTTTAATAATTGTATGCATAGCAGGAGTTTGAAATTCTGAATATAAAGCAGGAAGAAGGAGAACCATTCTTCTTCTTTTACTAAATTTTAGAAGTTCTGCCTCTACATCATCTAATGTTCTATTACCAAGGTTTTGAAGTGTTGTAACAACTCCATTTTGAAAAAAATCTGACATTTATATTTTCCTTTTTTTATTTTTCTATGTGAATTATTAATACATCTAACATATTATTATGACTAGGACCTGTATTTACTAAATCACCTATTTTATCAAAAAACTCATTTGAGTTAAAATCATTTAAATATTTTTCAATATTTAAATTTAATGATTTTGCTTTTTCTAAACTTGTATTATCTATTACTGCACCAGCACTATTAGAATTACCATCTATTCCATCACTTGCTGCACTTAAAATTGTCACTTTTTTATCTTTTGGAAATTTATTTAAAAAAGATAAAATAAGATGTTGGTTTCTTCCACCTTTTCCATTTGAAGTAACTTTTACTAAAGCTTCACCTCCAAAAATAAAACAACCTTCTTTTTTAGTTTCAATAAATGTTAGTAAATTATTTACTACTATATTTATATCTTCTTCTATTTTTTTAGTAATAATCTGAGTATTAATATTTTTTGATAAGAGATTTTTTTGAATATCACTTAAAAGTATCTCATTTGAAGCTATTAAAAAGTGTCGAATATTTTCATTTTCTTTTTTAGGTGTATCTTTAATCTCACCATTTTTACCTTGTATTAAATATTCTTTAACTTTTTTTGGTATTTTTTCAAATAACTTATACTCTTTTAAATAATTAATACTATCTTCAAATGTTGAACTATCAAGATATAGCGGTGCTGAGCCAATTGCTTCAAAATCATTTGATAGAACATCGCTTAAAACTAAAACAATCCCTTTTGCTTTACAATTAGAAACTAATCTACCACCCTTTACTTGTGATAAATGCTTTCTAATACAATTCATAGCAACTATAGGCATAGAACCTTTTAGCATTAAATCTGTAGTCTTTTGAAATTCATTCATTGTAATATTTTCATCAGGTAATTCAACTAAAGCTGAATTACCACCTGAAAGTAAATAGATAAAAAAATCATCTTCCTTTAAATTTTCGATATTACTTTTTAAACATTTAGCTGCAATCTCACTTTTATTTGTTGGAATAGGGTGACTACTTTTTAAATAAGTTAGATTTTCTTTTTTTAAATTATTATCATAAGGTCCAATAAGTACAGCTTTTTCTATTTTTTCTTCAATATTTTCATAGATACTTTCTGCCATACTTAATACAGCTTTACCTGAACCAAAAAGATATATTTTTTTACCTTTTGGTATATTTATTCTTTCATTATTAATAAGAATTGCATCTTGAGAAAAATTACATTTGTTTTTTATTAGTTTACTTGGTTCAATATCTTTTAAAACTTCAAAAAATGAATTTCTTAATATTTCTTTTATTTGCATAAAATTCCTTTTAAGGCCTGATTCCATCCTTTGGGACCAATTCTTTTTGTTTTTATCAAATCTTTTTTATCATAATCTATAAAAGTACCATCATATTTTCTAATTAAAACTGGAATATCAACACAATCAAGCATTGTTTTATCATTAGCCCCATCACCTAATGCAATTGTTTTATATTTTTTATTAAATTTCTTTTCATAAATTTTTTGAAGTGATAAAAGAGCATTTGCTTTATCTTGACCTTTACTAATAAGATGATAAAATCTTCCACCTTTTACAATATCGAAGCCCTCTTGTTGACTTAATTCTCTTAGAGTTTGAATTTTTGATTCATCTTCAATAATAAAAGGTTCACAAAAGTCTCTTTTTTTTGCTAGTTTGGCATCTTCAATACTAAGACCAGTTAAAGCAGATATTACTTCAACTCTCATATCAAAAAAACCTTTTATTTTGAATTTTTTCTTATATGTATTAAAAAAATCTAAAATCTCACAATATGTTTTACCCATGTTTATTTGCTTAAATTTATCTCCCTCTGGCAAAAATATACCTGCACCATTTTCAACAATAAAAGGATAAAATAATTGTAGTTCATCTCTTAGTTTTAGAATTTCATGTTTTGTTTTACTAGTGGTTATAATTAAAGGTATATTATTTGATTTTAGATAGTTAAGCATTTGCTGTGCATCATTAAAACTATATGTTTCATGATCAAGTAACGTTCCGTCCAAGTCTGTAAAAATAAGATAGTTCTCTTTTTCTTTGTGTAACATATCTTAGTATATCAAATAAATAATTGGATATCAAATATTATATGTATAAAATATAAACAATCTATTGTATATATTTTATAAATTAATCACTTAACAAATGTTAAATACTATTTTGTAATAATATTATATATTAAGGAATAAAATGAAAGATAAAATAAAAAAGTATATAAAAGAAATTATAATATTTGTATTTATACTGGCAGTAGCCATGAATGTGTTAAGTTATTACAGAGGTCTTGATTTAAATAAAGATAAATTAAATATACAAACATTTAATTTAATTGATGATAGCGAATATAATATATTAATAGATAAACCTTTAATAATACATTTTTGGGCAACTTGGTGTCCTACTTGTAAATTAGAAGCATCAAATATTGAAAAATTATCTAAAGATTATGAAGTAATAACAATAGCTGTTCAATCAGGAACAAATGAAGAAATACAAAAATATATAAAAGAAAATGATTTATCATTTAGAGTTGTAAATGATAAAGAAGGTTTTTATTCATCAAAATTTAATATAAAAGCTTTTCCAACAACACTTATATATGATAAAGAGCAAAACCTGAAATTTAGTGAAGTAGGATATACAACAACAGCAGGATTATACGCAAGAATGACATTAGTAGAATGAATTTTTACAAATTAACAAATTTAAGTTTATTTAAAGTAAATCCTCTTGACAAAGAGAGAAAAAAGTTCTATAATTCCCGTCCAAAAACAGAGGAACGACATCAAAAACATTTGATGAAAGACTAATGAGAAATGGATGATCTTTAACAATGTAATTTAAGTTTGTAAAGTAATCTTTATAAACTGAATATAATACTCTAAATA
>NZ_RCWF01000019.1 GCF_003667345.1 Poseidonibacter antarcticus | reverse complement strand
TAAATTTTAGAAAAGATATCAATGAAAGTATGAAGATGGGCAAATAAAGTTATAGTTGAAACAAAAAATAAAATTATGAAACTTTTCATAAACCACTCTTTTAAAAATTTGCAAACTAATTGTAAGTTTTTAATTTTAGCGAACAATATTTAAATGCAACTTAGTCGCATATAAAAACTCTTTAGTTGAAATGCACCAAATTAAAAGGAAAATTTAGTATAAACTCTGCTTTAGAGATGGTAAAGGGGGTAAGCTAAAATTCATACTCAGAATTAATCATTTATATAATTAAATTTGAAAATTTTGGTTTTCAATACTGAATTTCTAAGCTACCTATTCGGCAGTCTACAACTAAAACAATTAACCACACGAAAAAAAAGATTTCTAAGCTACCTATTCGGCAGTCTACCTGATACTGAAAATTCACAAGTTTTAACTAAATTTCTAAGCTACCTATTCGGCAGTCTACTTTCTTACATAATCGTTGGAGCGGTATTTATTTTTCTAAGCTACCTATTCGGCAGTCTACTTATTGATAAAGTATGTAAAGTCGATTTAAGATTTCTAAGCTACCTATTCGGCAGTCTACATAATCAAAACATTATACAAAAGTTGTTTAAATTTCTAAGCTACCTATTCGGCAGTCTACATCTCTTCCAGTAGTCATAAGTTCTTTTAATTTTTCTAAGCTACCTATTCGGCAGTCTACATTTTGATAGTCAAAAGATTATAGACATTCTTTTTCTAAGCTACCTATTCGGCAGTCTACGTCTTGTCAACAGGTGAACAAATAGATAATATTTTCTAAGCTACCTATTCGGCAGTCTACTGTATAAGGTGACATTATTCTTAACATTACCATTTCTAAGCTACTTATTCGGCAGTCTACTAGTAAGTATTCCTAAAAGTGCTATAGAAAATTTTCTAAGCTACCTATTCGGCAGTCTACGGCGTATTGTATGTGGTAGAAGTACAGATATATTTCTAAGCTACCTATTCGGCAGTCTACTATTTAATTGGTTTAGTAAAATTCATTATAAATTTCTAAGCTACCTATTCGGCAGTCTACAGTGTTACAGATTGTACAATTAATAATGTAATTTTCTAAGCTACCTATTCGGCAGTCTACGAGTAACAAAATATTTATCCGGATAACATTGCTTTCTAAGCTACCTATTCGGCAGTCTACTTTTTCTTTTTCAATTCTTTTTCCATTATCTATTTCTAAGCTACCTATTCGGCAGTCTACTGGGTCGTAGAATTTTATAAAAAAGAGTTTTGTTTCTAAGCTACCTATTCGGCAGTCTACTAAATCCTGATGAAGAAAATTTAAATGCTACTTTTCTAAGCTACCTATTCGGCAGTCTACTTGTTTATGGACATCTTACAACGAAAGAACCTTTTCTAAGCTACCTATTCGGCAGTCTACTTAATAACTTCATCTTCTTTCTTAATACGAATTTTCTAAGCTACCTATTCGGCAGTCTACATAGATCTAAACGATGCACAATTCAAAACTATTTTCTAAGCTACCTATTCGGCAGTCTACTCTTTGTTGCAATGTTTCGTATAGATGCAATTTTTCTAAGCTACCTATTCGGCAGTCTACAGTGTTATATCTCTATTTTTTCTTTAATATCTTTTCTAAGCTACCTATTCGGCAGTCTACTGTTATATAGAAACAATAACTAAACAATATATTTTCTAAGCTACCTATTCGGCAGTCTACAAAATATATTTGTTAAAGAACCATTCTATATTTTTCTAAGCTACCTATTCGGCAGTCTACATATACAAAGAAAAGCGGGTTGGGGTTTATATTTTCTAAGCTACCTATTCGGCAGTCTACTCTATCTTTAAGTAATAAACTTAATTCAATAGTTTCTAAGCTACCTATTCGGCAGTCTACAAGATATTACCAAAGTATGAAACATCTTCACAATTTCTAAGCTACCTATTCGGCAGTCTACTATTATGAGCATTTTATATATGCTCCTATTATTTTCTAAGCTACCTATTCGGCAGTCTACAAGATAATATATACTTATATAATAACATTAATTTTCTAAGCTACCTATTCGGCAGTCTACATGAATCACTGGACCAAGCAATGGCATTAATCTTTCTAAGCTACCTATTCGGCAGTCTACCAGGAACAACTACTCCTTCTGGAATTATGACTTTTCTAAGCTACCTATTCGGCAGTCTACTTGGTAAAATATTGCCGTTAGAATCAGTTGTATTTCTAAGCTACCTATTCGGCAGTCTACAAACGGCTTTGTTTATAGTATCGTCGCTATAATTTCTAAGCTACCTATTCGGCAGTCTACAAAAAGAAAACTTCTTTTTTTCTCAACTGCATTTTCTAAGCTACCTATTCGGCAGTCTACTAAGAAGCTCAACTAATGGATGCTTTAAAAAATTTCTAAGCTACCTATTCGGCAGTCTACCTTCCGCTAATTTATCTATTTTCTTGCTTAATTTTCTAAGCTACCTATTCGGCAGTCTACTGGCTAAGGTTTCTGAATTTGGAGAAGTAACTTTTCTAAGCTACCTATTCGGCAGTCTACCTAATTTTGGTGGTGAAGAGCCTAATTTTGGTTTTCTAAGCTACCTATTCGGCAGTCTACATCCATATTCTTC
This sequence comes from Poseidonibacter antarcticus, assembly GCF_003667345.1. NCBI lineage: Bacteria > Pseudomonadati > Campylobacterota > Epsilonproteobacteria > Campylobacterales > Arcobacteraceae > Poseidonibacter > Poseidonibacter antarcticus. The sequence goes on along the minus strand of NZ_RCWF01000019.1, from coordinate 15,032 downwards.
TGCTAGCTGTTGATTAAGTTTTCTAAGCTACCTATTCGGCAGTCTACATACTAGTGAAGTGAGATGTTATAAATATGCTTTTCTAAGCTACCTATTCGGCAGTCTACAATATTTATTAAAACAAGAAATTAAATATAATTTTCTAAGCTACCTATTCGGCAGTCTACGATAATAGCAATAATATCGGATTTGATAGAATTTTCTAAGCTACCTATTCGGCAGTCTACACAATGGGGCGAATTTACAACTAATAGCTATTTTTCTAAGCTACCTATTCGGCAGTCTACCTTTCTTCTTTCTAAATAAGAATCTGTATATATTTCTAAGCTACCTATTCGGCAGTCTACTTAAAATTTAAATCATAGTTAAAGCAAGTTTTTTTCTAAGCTACCTATTCGGCAGTCTACTAACACTTAAGGTTGGAACTTATGTTTCAGGTTTTCTAAGCTACCTATTCGGCAGTCTACAAATGACAGCTACTTTTACAGCAAAACAAATTTTTCTAAGCTACCTATTCGGCAGTCTACATGTGTATTATCCATATCTAAGAAATTAATATTTTCTAAGCTACCTATTCGGCAGTCTACAAGATGTTTCCATAGTTAAAGCTGGTAATTTATTTCTAAGCTACCTATTCGGCAGTCTACAATTAGAAAGACAAATAATAAATTTTATGTAATTTCTAAGCTACCTATTCGGCAGTCTACTTTATGATAATTTTTCTGCTCTGAATGCTCTTTTTCTAAGCTACCTATTCGGCAGTCTACTATCTGTAAGATAAAACCAATCTTTTTCAAGATTTCTAAGCTACCTATTCGGCAGTCTACAGTCTAATAGTGCTTAGATTATCGACTGTAAGTTTCTAAGCTACCTATTCGGCAGTCTACAAATTGCAAAAGGTGATGAAGAAGAGAAAGTTTTTCTAAGCTACCTATTCGGCAGTCTACTAGCGGATAATTCAAACACGATTCTAAGTAATTTTCTAAGCTACCTATTCGGCAGTCTACATATCAAGAAAATGACTCAGGTCGGGCATATTTTTCTAAGCTACCTATTCGGCAGTCTACTAAAGCGAATAGAACAAAAGTTTTTACCAAGTTTTCTAAGCTACCTATTCGGCAGTCTACTAAAAAAACAGATAAGTATGAAATGTTCATTTTTTCTAAGCTACCTATTCGGCAGTCTACATTAATTCCTAAACTATCTAGTACATTGCTTGTTTCTAAGCTACCTATTCGGCAGTCTACTCTAGTTCTTTGAATATTGATAATTTGTATCATTTCTAAGCTACCTATTCGGCAGTCTACGAGTTGCTACTGTATATAGTGCCTTATGTGAATTTCTAAGCTACCTATTCGGCAGTCTACGCCTTTACTTTCTAAAGTTCCTTTTTTAGGTTTTTCTAAGCTACCTATTCGGCAGTCTACTGAGTGCAAAACACGGATTAATTATTGCTAATTTTCTAAGCTACCTATTCGGCAGTCTACAATAGATGCAGATATTAAGAACGTGCTTAATTTTTCTAAGCTACCTATTCGGCAGTCTACTATTATCAATAAAATGTAATTGATGTTCGTGATTTCTAAGCTACCTATTCGGCAGTCTACTAGTACAGGAGAAAAGAGCTTCTATTTTAGATTTTCTAAGCTACCTATTCGGCAGTCTACAAGAGAATCTAAAAAGAATAAAGGTAAATATTTTTCTAAGCTACCTATTCGGCAGTCTACTAACCACTTAGACCCCCTTGTTAATCCAGCAATTTCTAAGCTACCTATTCGGCAGTCTACTAACTTCTTTTTTCTCTTTTGGTTTTAATAATTTTCTAAGCTACCTATTCGGCAGTCTACAATAATATCTAACTTTTCTATAAACATATAAATTTCTAAGCTACCTATTCGGCAGTCTACTTAGTCCAAAACTTAACAGTTGTTCATCTGTTTTTCTAAGCTACCTATTCGGCAGTCTACTATTGAAGCATTTAAAGTGGATCACTATTATTTTTCTAAGCTACCTATTCGGCAGTCTACTAATTAATAAATAAATAAAAAAATTTAAGAAATTTCTAAGCTACCTATTCGGCAGTCTACTGAACTCGCCCCATTGTATCAACATTCCATTATTTCTAAGCTACCTATTCGGCAGTCTACTTAAAATGGCTTATAAGATAGAACTATCAAAATTTCTAAGCTACCTATTCGGCAGTCTACTAACAATTGATTTGTCTATTGATTTTGTAATATTTCTAAGCTACCTATTCGGCAGTCTACCTATTGGAATAGTTGCAAATATCGCAACATTCTTTCTAAGCTACCTATTCGGCAGTCTACAAAACGATTTCGAAACACCCATAACAATAATATTTCTAAGCTACCTATTCGGCAGTCTACCTAAGCCAAACTTTGCAACTGCTGCCCCTGATTTTCTAAGCTACCTATTCGGCAGTCTACGATATTAAAGATGCGGTTAAAGATTTTTATGATTTCTAAGCTACCTATTCGGCAGTCTACAGCAAAATATTGTTTCAAAATCCTAGTATAGCTAGGCTTATTAAGATACTTACTTAAATAACCTTTATTTTAGATGTTCTTTTTAAAGCCCTTACTTTGGTCTTTCACAAAGATAGATAAAAATTAGGTATTTTATCTAAAAATATGGAACTGTTGAAGTCTTGCTTAATCCATAAGTTGTAAATAAACCTTTTATTACTTCTGTTTTTACAGTCTTGTCTATAAAAACCTTCATTTTATTTTGATTTGATAAGCTATTCATATTAATATATGGAAGCTTATTTTCTTTTCTTTTATTTTCTTCATCAAAATCTTTATAATTTTCTCTTGCTTCTTCAATACTTATTCCTTGTCTTTTAGCTTGTCTTCTCACTAAGCGTTCTTTATTAATTTTAAATTGCTTTCTACTAAAAGTTACGTATGCATTTATATTAGTTGGAACTTCTTTTATTTCACTAATTAATACATACTCAGAAAGTCTTTTTAAGTATTCTTCTATATTTAAAAGTTTAAGTTCTTCTTTTGTAGGTGCAAATAAACGCAATATATCACCAATTGGAAAAACTTTACTCTCATATTTAGGAAAAGAAAACCCAACTTTGCACATACCCTCAGAATCTTTTTGATTAACCATTGCTAGATGCATTTGAGCATAAACTTTTTCCCAAATAAAACCAAGTGATATTTCAGTATCACTTTCTAATTTTATGTCAATATAATATTTCATGATTATTACTTTGAACTTTCGCCAAAGACACCACCACGAACTAAAACAGCCATAACATAGTGTTCTTCATCTTTACTATCTAGTTTTGTACCTGTTGCAAATTTATCAAAGAGTGTAAAGAAATCTTGTTTTTCTTTTGGTGTTCTAAAAGCACGTCCTAGATTAGTAACAGCTCCGTATGGCTCTATTGCAATTGGTCTATTTTCTGTAGCATATTCACTATACCAAGTATCAATACTTCGTAATGCATTTCCTAGTTTTTGAGAGTGCATTGAAGCTACATCATTTACAGTATATAAAATCTTACTTTTTTTACTTTGACCTTTGTCTAAAACCAACTCTTCACTTGGATAAACCTCTTGTGCCTTACCTATTTGTGCATAACAAGTTATATCTAACATTAAAAAGTCATCATCACTAGCCAAAGCATTAGCTATTTCTTTACCTAAAGATATTGTATCTTTATTTGTACTTTCCATAGAACGAATACTAAATTCTTTTGCATTAAAAACCCATACTTGCTTGCTTTTTAAATCTTCAATTCTTACTTCTATTTGCTCCGCTCCTACACGATTACGCCATAAGAAACGAGCATTAGCTAAATTTAATGCATATCTGCGACCAAGTTCAGTAAACTCATCTTTTTCAATATATTCGCCTACTGCATTTTTATAACTCTCTAAAAAAGTAGCATTATTACAAGCAGATGGTTCTTTAATACCACCTAATACCTTAAGAGTAAAATGAAGTTTAAGAGTATCTTGTTCTTCTCCTAATGCACAACTATCTACTGTTTGTAAGTTTGGTTTTTCTACTTCTGCATTTAATTTTAAAGGATCATTCTTCACTGTATCTTTTAAACGATTACTTATTGTTCCTCTTACTGATTTTTCTACTAAACTTAAAGCTGTTGTTTTATCTTTATTCTCCCAAGTTGTTCCATACATATAACCATCTGATGGTACTAATTTTTTCTCATATGCTAAAACCGATGCGATTGTATTTTTTACTTTTGCCATTTAATTTTCCTTTTATTCTTTATTTTAATTTTTTGTTTGTTCACAAAGATAAAGAGATTCCTCTTCGTCATAACTATATCGCCAAAGTATTTCATCGATTGATGTTATCTTATATGGCATTTTAAACTCTCCAAGAGTTACAACACTCTCTGCAAAACGATGAGGAGTGTTTACATCTCTTTGATTTTTAGCTTTACCAATAGGTGAAATTCCTTGAAAACCTACCGCTATTGGAACTATCCAGCCTGAAACTTTTCGCTCACTATTCCAAAGGACTTTTTCATCATCTTTTGTGCAACTATGATGTAGTGAAAGATAATCCAACATAGCATCAACTGCATCTGCTCCACTGTGCATAGCTTCTATCATCAAATCTTTTCTTTCAACAATGGCATAGCTAGGCATAAGTTTTTTTCTAAAATGAATTAATTGATCTTCTATTTCATCATCAAGTCGAGTAAGAATTGGTTTTTTAAATGAAAATATATCTCCACTAGCCATTTTCATATGACCTAATAAATAGTGGTAAACTCTTTCTAGAAATCGTTCTTCATCTATTTTTTCTAAGCCTTCTAGTTCAATAACTAAACTCACTTCAAGATGAATTCGAGCTTCTTCTATAAAAGATGGACGATTTCCATTCTTGTCTAAAGGATTTCCTGTTCCAACTATAGAGTGAACATAATCTCCAACACCTTTAAAGGTTTGTAGATCTGCATTATGACTGAGTACACCCGTTGCTTTAAATACTAAGCTTTTAAAACCATCGTTATTTAACTTTCTTTGTAAAGCATGTGTTGCTCCTAACCATGCAGTCATAGCAGGAAAGCCTATAGTAAATGGGCTAGAAAGTGCATTTGCATTATGTATTTTTATATGCGGTATTAATAATAGTTGTCTTATCATCTTAATTCCTCCCTATATTTATGAACTACAATCTTGATATCTTTTTTTTCTTCTGTACTAAATTTTTTATTAGTTCGTTCCTGATAACTATTAAATATCCAGCGGCTTATTTCATTTTCAAGTTTATCTAGCCATACATCATCATTTTCTCGTAATTTTTCATACTCCTGACATAGCCAAATTTTTTGATGAGATTTTAATTTTGAATTTTTTTCATAATATTGTTCTAAAGATACTAATCGAACAGCCCACATTTTCTCTATAATTTTATCCATTAACTGTCTATATCTATAAATACGACCATTTCTAATATCTATATTATTATAATCTGAACTAGCGATATGAGCTAGAGCGTTAAACACTTCGGAAACATCCCACACTCTTATTGAATCTTCAAAGAAATTACTTTTAGGAAAATATATATTTCTTTTTTTAAAAACTGGTGGCATAGAATTTAATAAATAATGTTTTTGATGTTTATTATTTAAACCACTTATATTTTTAGGATGCTCTCCTCCATATTTAATTACAGTTAACTTTGGTATTGTTGAAAACTGTATATTTAGATATTTATTATTCTTTTTAGCTTTATTTCCAATATATGCATTAACTGAACGATGATTGATTAAATCAATCTTTTCTTTCATTGAAAAAATCAAACCTGACGGATGTAATATTGACAATAAATGGTATTCATTTTCTTTAGGAAAATATACTTGCTTAATAAACCTATCTGTACGATTATCCTCATTATTTAATGATACGGAAAATTCTTTCACCCATTTTTCTGCGTGAACTTTTTTTATGTCAAAAAGTTCACAAAAGACTGTTGCATCATTATTTTTAATATATTGGAGTAATGGTTTATTCTTATATTTTAAAGATAAAAACTTAAAAACCATTAATTTCGTAGCATTTATATGCATATCAAATTCTACAAGAGAATTTCCCGAACATACTAAGCCATTATTTCTATATTCTTTAGAGAAAAAAATTCTAGGATATTTACAAGAAGGATGTGTCATTTTTGAAGAATGTGAAATGATTGTTCCTTGATTACTGTCTTTTGCTAAATTATCTATTTTTCTTTGAACATCATTTATAGTCTTCTCATTCTGAAAAAGTAAAAAATAATCTAATTTTTCTGAACTAAAATTCTTTACATTTGCAATGCATTTTTCAATATCAGTGTTATTTAAACCAATATCTTTAAGTGCTTCTTTAATTAATGGATGTTCACTATCACATAATAATTTAAAACTTTGTTTATATGATACCTCTAAACACAGTAATTCAAACAGGCTTTTTTCTTCATCTAATTTTGGAAAATATGAATCTATACTTTTTATTGATAATAACATTGTTATCCACTTACTATAAATAAATTCTGATTCTATATTTTCTTTTATTTGCTGAATCTTGTATTTTTCTGTTTTATCTATATCAGATAATAGTATTTTAATTTTTTTCTTTTTAACACTATCTATATACTCTTTAATTTTATTTGTTTTCATTTATTACCTTTACTAGTCCAAATTGGTCACTATATTCAAATTCATCATCATCTTTATAAACTACAAAATTTAGTTCTCCATATTTCAATGATATTTCCTCTTTTGTTTGATTGTTTTCTAAAGCATATTTTTCTACTAATTTATCATAATCTCGATATAACCATAATTTACTTTTATCTATAATATCATCTGCTCTACTTATTTGCAGTATGTCTTCTCTATTAGAAGGATAACCTGATTGATTAGTTATTAACTTAGAATATTCATCTAACTCTGCAAAACAATAATTGTCATCTTTTTGATTATAAACTAGAAAAATATTTGTATTTTTTAAACTCTCTCTAAAAGGGTGATAATAAAAAGGATGAGCTGTTAAAAAACAACTTTCATTTAAATATCCTTCAAAAGTGTTAGCTCCTATTTTATCAAAAGAAGTCAAGTCTTTTTGTGTTTTATAGTGTTCTAAATCTATTAATGAATTTTTAGGATCTAGCTTTTGAGATTTTTTGATTCTTGCTTGTGCATCTAGTCTTTTAGCTATTTTTTCTGTATCTATTAATTCTGAAATATTATGAGTGTTAAGTATAATATCTTCTTCATATCCAGGTTTATTAAAATAGCTATTTTCTTCGGTATCACTATTTTTAAAAGCTTTATAGTTATATTGCATTAATCCAATATTTGCTTCACTTATTTCCCCTATTCTATGTCTTCGTACACGACCTGCAAGTTGAATAATAGAACGATAAGAAGAAGGTTCTATAATAGCCCAATCAAAATCATGGTCGCGACCAACTTCTTCTACGGGAGTAGCAACTAAGACAAAAATAATATCTTTAGTTTTACTTGAATCTATATGTGAACGAATGATTGGATTCTGAAATGCTTTTGCTTCTTCATCTTCTTTTTCTTTTCTCTTTAAAACAGCATCAAGATGTTTTTCTTGTTCATGTCGCAATAACAACACTTGACTTGAATGATAAGCCATAACCTTTATTTCTATATCATCATGATCAGACATTATTAAGTATTTACTTAATGCCACACAAGGTGGAATATTAGCAACTCTAACTACTCCAAAGGATATTTTTTTATTACTTTCTTTATCAATTGTATGATGTTGGTGATGTTTTTTGATAATTGATTCTTCTATTTTAGAAAAATAAACTTCTGTTTTTGTTTCATCCTCTTCAAATTCGTTATCTTCCATATCTTCATGACAATCTATTATCTCTACTTTTCTTTTTATAGGCTCTTTTTCAAGATTTTGTATTCGTTTATCAATAAAATGATTATGATTTTGTTCATAATTATCTAAAGCTTTTTTACTTTCAAAACTTTCTATTTCTTTGACATCTGTTTTAAACTCATCTATCCAAGCACATACTATTTTATTTTTTGATTCATGGCTCTTTACATATAGTTGCCAACCTTTTTTATAAGCATTAAAATATCCTTTAGCCAAATCAGGAGGAATTGTTGCTGATGAAATCATTACACCTCGTCCAAGCATTCCAACTAAATGTACCAACCTACCAATAGCAATAAGATCTGAACCTGTAAAGTCATCTATTTCATCTATTACTAAATCCGAAGAGAGCATTCTTAAACTAGGCAATATATAACGACCACCCTTCTTAGTCGTAACTGCACCCATAAGATGATCAATTGTACAAACTAATACTGGTGCATAAAGGAATTTTCTATCTTGTTCTTTTTTTAAAACAGTTTTTAATGCATCTTCAGGAATATCGCACTCATATAAAACATCTTCATCAAGAAGACTCTCTAAAGATTCTGAACCAAAATCAAGTTTTTGTTCATCTTCTTTTTTCTTTTCTTGATTGTTATGAAGTTCCATAATTGCTTTAGAACCAATTATAACAGCTAGTTCTTCTTTACTTAGTTCAATTTTTTTTCTATACTCATCACCAGTTTGTAAAGTTAAAGTTCTTAAGCCCAAAGCCAAAACATACCGTAAAGATTCTCCATCTTTTGAAATAGCTTGCATTACTTTTGCATTTGCAAAAGTTTTCCCACATCCTGTACTTGCCATGTTCACAGCAAAAAATCCTCTTTTTTTAGACTCTTCATTTATCACTGTTCTTATTTTTGTTACAGCTTTATCTTGCCATGCAAACTCTTTTGGACTTGCTCTTTTCAAAATCTTATTATTTTTAACAAAAGGAGATTCATGTTCAAACATAGGTAGATAATGAACAACAGCAGTAGCCCTTTCATAAACACCACATAAATGTTCATCTAGTTTTTGCTTCAACTCTTTTGTTTTTGGATCAGTATTTGCAAAAAGACCTGTAACATCTTCCCAATTAGGATTTTTATCTTCTGAAGAATAATTATGATCACCCAGCATCAAACAAAGTCGGCTATGATGCAAAACAGCTCTATAACTACCATCATTAATTGCTTCTTCTAATAAAGTTTGTTGAGAAATAAGTTTTGTTGCCCAACGCTTAACAAGGCTTAGCCATTTAGATGAATTAGATAGAAGACCATTAGGAAATATAAAGCACTCTTTTAGGCGTTTTTTATACTCTTTTTCATCTCTTATATTTTCATATCCCCAAGATTTTTTAATGTATTGAAGAGTTTCTTTTATATTAAAAGAAGCAACACCATTCCATCCATCATCTACTATGGCTTTTTTAGTAGTAGCTACACTTGGCAATTTATGGTGAGAAACTACCAACCAAAGTACCAGTTGTGCTGAGGATGGAAGATTTTGTAATACTCTCTCATTTACATCGCTAGTAGATTCTATTAGTAAAGTCTCATCTATTATTCCTTCACTTAAACGATGCAACCAGTTTTCTTTGTTTTGTGAAATAAAAGCATTAAGTAAAATACAACTTATCCATTCATGACGAATTGGATCAGCTTTTATTTTACTATTTGGTTTTAACTTATCTTGAAAAAGTTTCGTTGCTTTTCCCCAATCATGAAAAAGTGCAGAAAGAGCAGTTAATGATTTAATTAAAGGCAAATATTTCCATTCACTCTCTTTATACTTATCTAAAATAGTTTTTGTAGTCCAATGAACTGGTACAACTCCTTCTTCATTAAATCTATCCTTATTCCCAACCACCCATAGGAAATCACTTCTACTGCGACTTCGTATCCAATGACAAGATACAGCAGTACTTTTTGAAGCTGTTTTTCTAAGTAGTTTTTGAACAGCATTTAATCCTTCTTGAGTGATAATAGTTTGCCATGTATTGTCACCAATACGGTTTGCAAAACTATCTAAAACTCTTCTTGTTTTTTTTAATGCATTTTTCTCACATTGTGAGACAAAAATAACCATCATAAGATTTCATCACCTTTTGAATAGTATGAAGATGCTTCTTTTACTTGATTAAACATAAAATCTAAGGCTTTGTGTTCAACAAAATTTTGTAAACATTGTGACCTAAACTCTTTTTCACTCATATTCTCTTTAGCACAGATAAAAGCCCAAGGTAAAACCAAAGCATCTTTTACTAAATCAGCTACATCAAAAACTAATGCTCCCCTTCTAGTTTTACCATGCATCACTGCAAAACCATGAGGAATCCCAAGAACCCAAAGAGTAGTAGCTCCAAGTCCATATGCTAAATAATTCCCATGATTTAAGAAGTCATTGGCTAAATCAGCACTTTTGTGTTCTCTTGTAAAACCTATTTGATTTGTTTTTAAAGCTGCATATTTGTAGAGTTTCTTAGTAAAATCAGCTTCAAGTTGTAATAGTTTACCAACATTATAAGCATTTGGAATATTTGTTAAAATTGTAGAAAATAAGTTTCCAAGAACAGAATCTTTAACATCGAAACCTTCTATTCTTAGCTCACGATCTTTAGCCCAAACTTTTTGTATGAATTCTATTCTAGATATTTGAAATCTTTTTGCAGTTTCAAGCCGCTTAGCCTCGTCAAACCAAAATTGCATCCATCCTTGAATATATTCAGTAGGTCTATATTCACTTTGGGGAGTAAACCATTCAATTTCATTTGCCATAAACAAAGGAGTTGCACCACCTCCACAAAAACCAACAAGTACCCCAGCTTGAGCTAACATTCTCATTGCAGCTTGTGTAATTGACGTTCCTGTACCTAAAAGTAAACAAGTAGTATTTGCAATTGGGATATTCCAGTACTGATACTCTTTCTTAGCTTCACTAAGATAAAGAATCCTGCCATCTTTTTGCATAACACGACAATATTCAAGATAGTATATATTTGCTCTTTTTGAGTGTAAAATAGCTTTTAATTCATTTAAATTTTCCAATTCTAGTCCAATAAATTATAATATAATACATTATATCAAAAGTTATTTTAGTGAACCTCTCATAATCAATTTTCAAGAACACTTTTCTAATTTTTCTTGAATATGAATTTTAAAATTTTATTTAGTTAATCGTAGAAGACTAAACAAACCTGTAATTAAAGCATTTAAAGCTTATTATTAGCTATAACGTCACAGAAAAATCTTTTTTATGGTTCACTTAGGGATATGCGAGATAACAGTAATCTTATTATTCAATCAGCAGATACTATCCTTTGGTCCAAATAGTTACCTCTCAATCAATATTTTTATGTCCTATTGGTAACAAGATCATTATCAAGTTAGAATAGAAAAGATACTAAAAGTTACACTGTTAATAAATTATGCATTCAAATTAAACTTAATTTATGGATGATTATATTATAATATTTTTATAACTAACGCCAGTCCGCTGTAAATGATAAGTTTTTATACGATTTAGTATTCTAACCTCTATGTTTACAAGACTGGCTATTTTTTTATCTACACATTTTTGAATAAATGATTTTCCCAATATTTTGAAAACTTTCCTTTTCTAACTTTTCTAAAAGTCCAAAAGATTCTCTATTAGAAATATAATCTTCTTTAAATTCTATAAATAGTTTTTTAATTTGAATATTTTTAAATTCTTCAATACTCTTATATTCATCGAGTTGGTTTAACATAAAAAATAAAAATATATATACATCTAATGACTTATGATTATTTATTTTCTTTCTTAAAAGCTGATATTTACCTACTCCTGTGGCACTCCTAAAAGTACGGTTGAAAATTCTACCACCATGTGCAACTCTATTTCTAATTTCATTTAGTCTTTTTAAGTAATTTAAAAACTTATCATTATTCCCTAATCCAAAGTTAGTTGCTGTTTTACTATATATATCCGTATTTCCAATCTTTAAACTTCTTATAAAAGATATTACACAACCTAAAGTAGCACCTTCTATTAAGTATTTAAAGGGAGGATAATTATATTCATTATCATCAATATTAATAAGAGATGTATTTTGTAAATGCATATTTTTATTTGAATTAAAATTATAATTTTGTAAATAAAATAATATATAATGACTATATGCTTCTGTTTGGCTCATACTAGAAGTATGAACTTTCCAGTTCCTAATTGTTGGTATATCAATGCTATAATTAGTCCACTTATGATTTTTTGCCATTAAATAAAAAAAGTTATTGTTTGTTCTTTTATAACATTCATTAATTAAAACACTTTTCAATTTTGATTCAATTCTACTTGATAAATCGAAAATGATTTTTGAAAAATACCTGTCAAATAGGTATATAGCTAATACATCATCTATATTTTTTATAGATTGATGTTTTATCTCTTTAACATAACCTTTTAATTTAAATACCCCTGCATTATCACAAATCTTTATTACTTCTTCATCTTTAAGATATTTGCTTTTTTGAAATTTATTACTATAGAGATATTCCAAATAATCTTCTGTTGTTGATACATTGTTATTATAAATATTTGTCAAAAAATACCTTTTAATTTATTATATAATTACAATACTTAGTCTTCCTAAAATTCTTTCATATTGAAGTGATAACTAAAATTCATACTCATAACCAATTTATTCTGAGATAAAATTTTTTTAATTCACTTTAAAAAAAAACTTTCTATATTTAGCCTAGAATTGTTTTTTACATAGAAGGACAAGTCAATTAAAATAAAAATCAATCCTCGAACAAATATAGAGCAGTTTTTTTAAGATTATATATTATTACTTTCTATTTATCAACTTTAACTAGCAGTTAAAATAAAATTTATAATTCTTATAAGTGCAAAGTAAAAGTGCTCCATTGTTTTATATTTAATATTATATGAATTTAGAAAAACTTTAATTTTATTAAATGAAGTTAAACTATTGTTTTATTACAACCTTATTTATGTAGTTATAGCATACTTATTAAAATATTGTGAAAAAAGGATTGTGAGGCTACACCTTTCTAATTAAAACACCAATTCAAGAGATAAATTTGATTAAATCTTCCTAAAAATTAGTAGCATAAGGTATATTTGTTTTTATCCAAAGAGTTATACTGTCAATCGTTTGATCCCATAAGTTACCTTTATTAATTGTATTTAAAGCAATAAGAGGAACTGTTGTTAAAATCTTATCATCAAGGTGTACTTCTACTGTTCCTAGTTCTTGACCTTTATTTACTGTTGCAATGATAGGTTTTTTGATATTTATTATAGTTTGTAATTGTTTATCTTTGCTACGAACTATTGTTACAGCTAGGTCTTTTTCAAGTCCTAGGGAAACTTCTTCTTTTTCCCCTTCCCAAATTTTACTTTTTTTAATTACAGTATTTGCTTTGTATAATTTATGTGTATCATAATACTTAAATCCATAATTTAATAGTTTCTCTGACTCTACTGCTCTAGCTTTAGAACTTTTTGTTCCCATTACAACAGCAATTAGACGCATATCTTTTCTTTTTGCAGAAGCTGCTAGACAATATCCAGCAGCATTTGTATGACCTGTTTTTAATCCATCTACACTTGGATCTTTCCATAATAATTTATTACGATTATTTTGACTTATATTATTATATTTAAAATTTTTAATTGAATACCAATCATAATGGTCTGGAAAATCTTTTATAATTGCACGAGACAATAATGCGATATCCTGTGCAGTTGAATAATGATTGTTAACTGGTAAGCCTGTAGCATCACTATAGTGAGTATTATTTAGTCCTAATTGTTTTGCATATTGATTCATCAATTCAACAAATGCTTTTTCACTTCCAGAAATATGCTCAGCAATGGCAATTACAGCATCATTTCCTGATTGTATTATCATTCCCTTGACTAAATCTGATAAATCTACTTTTGTATTTACATTTAAAAAAGTTCGTGAACCAGTCATTTTCCAAGCCTTTTTACTTATAAAAGCTTTGTCTTTTAAACTAATTTCTCCTGAATTAATTTTTGCTGATGTAACATATGATGTCATCAATTTAGTTAAACTAGCAGGTGGTAATTTTTCATCAGCATTTTTTGAAATTAAGATGCGTTTTGTATCATAATCCATAAGAATATATGATTTTGCTTCAATTACAGGTGGTATAAGTTCCTCTTGGACAATATTTGCCTGAATTAATTGACTAAAAATAGTACTTAAAATAAATATAGAATATATAGTTTTTCTCAAAATGTTCTCTCCAAATAATAGTTTATTTTATTAATAATATAAAAGTGTGATTGTATAATAAAAATATAAAGGATAGATAAACCAAATCACTTAAACAGTTGTAATTATCTTGCAAGAGGTCATCTTGAAATATCCAAATAATAAAGTGATAGTAAAACCAAGTAAAGATGGAATAAAATCTTTTAAATCTAAAATCAAAGAGATATTTAAACAACATAACTCTTCACCTTTAGAACTATTAATTGATAAACTAAACCCTTTAATAAAAGGTTGGGCTTACTATTATAGATTTGTTAATTCAAAGGTTATATTCTCACAACCACCTAACTATCAATCAGAAACTTTATCAAATGGAATTAAATATGTAGCAAGATTATCGGCTTTGCCATTACTTGAACATATTAAAATAGTAGCTACAGCTAACCCTTATAATAAAGATGATGATTTATACTTTACTAAACGATATATTTCCCTAAAACTTCGCAATAAATTTAGTTATTAATGCTTGAGCCGTATGCTCTGAAAGTAGCAAGTACGGTTCTTTGGAGAGGGAGTGACTGTGAGGTTGTTTCCTTATCTGACAGTATTATAAATTATTTGATGAAGATATTAAGAAAATTAATTTTTTTCTAGTAAATCGATTAGGAAATAAGATATCTGAGCAGTCAATTAGATTGATGATTAATAAATACGAGAGAATAGTATTCACAAGTAAACATCTAACTCCACACATGTTTAGACATTTATTTGCAACTCTACTTTTAGAAGAAGGAGTTGATATTAGTTTTATAAGTATAACATTCCTATTCCCATTAAAATAAATAAAAAACCTGATATTTTATAGAATAATTTTA